>CAYNDY010000120.1:3288-5836 GCA_964396105.1 uncultured Muribaculaceae bacterium | reverse complement strand
TATAGGAAATCACATAAGAAACATTTTTTTTGAAGGAAATACGATTCTTTGCGCCTTTAGGATTAGTTTGCAACGGTAAAAGTTACAGCGAGCGAATTTCCGTTCGCATCCACGACCGTCATTGTGTGCCTTCCCTTCGCTGGCCTAAGAGCAAAAGTATGGAAATAGGACGTCGAACCTACGTATTCGAAATCCAGATGCCAGAAAACTTCCGTCTCCGGATTTATGTGCGCAAGGCGGAAAACCATCTCCCCTTCCCTGCCGTCGGTGGAATCGGGAATGAGAACCTCGGCCCAAGGCTCCGGGTAGATGAAAGCCATCGGAGTGGAAGAATCCAGGAGTTTGCCGGTTTTCAGCGGAGGCAGCGGTTCGTATTCAGGATGCACTTTCCTGTAATACCACTCCTGCGCAGGTGGCAGGATGAAAAAATTGCGGGTATAACTTCCCTTCTCGGGAGCTGAGAGACGATATTTCCCGTCGGCTGAAAGAAGAACCGGACGGTGATAGGGACAGCTGTGACTGCGGAGCGCTGCGGGCGGAACAATCAGGGAGTCCCGCTCGGAGCAGAACTGCCCTGCGAGGCAACCGGATTTCGTGCAGACCTCAGCCCAGACATATTCGCCGTAGTCCGGCTCCTCGAACCACGCCGACTGGGGCAGAAGATTGAAAATGTCGAAAAGAACCGGCCCTGCGGTTCGGGCGCCAACCAGGGAGGGAGACGCTTCCCCGTTGGCGTTGCCTGCCCAGACCCCTACTGCGTAGCGGGTCGTGGTGCCCACTGCCCAAGCATCTCTGAAGCCGAAGCTCGTGCCTGTTTTCCACGCCACCTTGCGAAGCGACTGAACCATCCTCCAGTCCATCTCGTCAGGGCGGTTGAGCTCCTTGAGGGAGTCGAACACATAGTAGAGAGAGCACTTGTCAGTAAGCGGCCAATCTTTTGGCAGCCAAGATGTTATGCCTTGATAGAACGCTGACATTCCTCCATACATCCTCACCATATCCAGTAGCCGTCCCTCCGCTCCTCCGAGAATGAGCGAGAGACCGTAGTCGTCTGCGCTGCGGAGAAGGGAGGTCATCCCGGCGCGCTGGAGAAGGTCGTAGAAATTCTGCACTCCATACTGGCGCAACAGATTGACATACGGAACGTTAAGCGAGCGGGAGAGCGCCTCTGAGGCAGGAACCGCTCCGCTGAAGTGGAGGTCGAAATTGTGCGGAGTGAAGCCGGAAAGGCTTATCGGAATGTCCGGCACCAGGGTGTGGGGCAGGATGTCGCCCCTCTGGAGAAGCGCCGCATAAAGGAAGGGCTTGAGAATGCTGCCGGTGCTGCGGGGCGAGGTTGCGATGTCCACAAGCGCGCCCTCCCTCCAGGTCGTAGTCGACGAGTCAC
The DNA here is from genome assembly GCA_964396105.1 of uncultured Muribaculaceae bacterium. Classification (GTDB taxonomy): domain Bacteria; phylum Bacteroidota; class Bacteroidia; order Bacteroidales; family UBA932; genus Cryptobacteroides. Next base: position 4,449 of record CAYNDY010000120.1, on the reverse strand, counting down.
TTTCCTCGCCATTGGGCAAAGCGCGCCCCGCAGCAGACCGCTTTTTATTCTGCCTCTCGCCCAATGCGTTACCACAGTAAGCAATGATTTCTCCTGTCTGCACGTCAATGACGACAGCCGAAAGGTCCCTCACGCCGGAGCGGGAAAGTTCCCCGTTCCAGCGGTCCACTACCTGCTCGAGACGCTTTTGGAGCGAAATGTCCACCCCGGTGCGGACTCTCTGCCCCGGATACTCCGCCCTGCAGCGCTCCACAAGATGGTAGGCCGTCTGAGGGAGCGGATAGGGAGCTGCGGGGAGCGGCTCGTCGAGAGAAAGCTGATGAGTTTCCGCGTCAATGAGACCTATATTATACAGACGGTCCAGCAGGCGGTCGCGTTTTGCCTTCAGCGCCAGGCGGTTTCGGCCCGGATGGATGAGCGAGGGGGAATTGGGCAGAACCGCGAGGGTTGCCGCTTCAGCCCAGGAGAGATCGTCGGAGGAGCGGCCGAAATAGCGCCAGGAAGCGGCCTCAACGCCGACGACATTGCCGCCGAACGGAGCGTGGGCAGCATAGAGGGCGAGGATTTCGTCCTTGGAGTAGCGCAGTTCAAGCCGGAGGGCGAGAACGGCTTCGAGCACTTTCTCGCCGAAATTGCGTGGAGCCTCAGGACGGCTGAGCCTGATTGTCTGCATTGTGATGGTGCTTCCTCCGCTTACGACCCTGCCGCTTCGCGCGTTCTGAACGATGGCCCTTGCAATGGAAGGGATGCTCACGCCATTATGCACATAAAAATGCCTGTCCTCAAACTGAACGAGCGCAGCGGCATAGCGAGGAGAAACGGCCCCGCCCCCGAGCGCAGTTTTGTCTGCGGAGCCTGCCATCCGGGCGGCAGACGGAGCGGATGCATCCCCGGAAGGCGGGAACCTCCACTGTCCATCCTCAGCGGTGCGGGCCCCGAGAAGCTCCCCTTCCCTGCTTTCCACAACCGTAGAATAAGAAGTGCCCTCAAAAAGATCGCGGGGAAGGCAGAAAGCAAAGCCCAGAACTATGGCAAGGAACGCCGCTACTGCAATTCCCGAGAGGAAAAGCCTTTTGCGGTCAGAGCGCAGCAAAGCAAGAAACCTGACTTTGAAAGTCAAAATCAGGTTCCTTATTTCAGAGCAAATCCTTTCCGTAATCA
>CAYNDY010000120.1:0-3188 GCA_964396105.1 uncultured Muribaculaceae bacterium | reverse complement strand
ACGCAGTAGATCGCTTTTTATTTAACTTCTGCCGTCCCAGATGCTGTGCGGGCATAAACAGAATTATCATACATAGCCTCGCACACCGTGCTCGGAAGCGTAAACTCTCCGAGATAGGAAGCCGTAAGCGACACGGTAAAGGTCTTTTCGCCGCCGCGAGGGAGGTCGAAATAGTAGAAGATTTCGCTGTCGCGGATGTCGCAGTGAGAGTAGAGCGACGCCCCGGCCTCGGTGCCGGTGAAAAGACGGCTGTTGAAAATCTCCCAGCCGGAAGGCACGCTGAAGTGAAGGGCCAGATCCCTCAAATCCATTGAGTCCTCAAGATTCTTCACGGTTATCTTGGCCGTGAAATCATCTCCCTGGGAGAGCGAGGAAGGATTCAGAGGATTGCCGTCGCCGTCAGTATAAACGACCTTGAGGCTGAGCGACGAGGCCGCCGCCTCCACCTTCTCCCCGCAACGAACCGTCGTTCTGGAAGCAAGCCCCACATAAATCACTCCGGAAGAGGTGTTGGTAATCTTCACATTCTTCGCATCCTTCGAGAGAGTACGGTACCAGGCAGTCTGGACGGTTTTTATGTTTTCGGAATTGCTTCCCTCGGCCCCGAATCCGCACTCATAGCCGAAGGTCATAGGATCTTTGCTCATAAGAGGATAAAGCCTGGAGAGGGCTACAGCGGCAAAGGCGGTGGTCTGCGTTGTGTAACCTTCCTTGGCAAAGCCGTCGGCGACTTCCCTTGCAAGAGAGAGGGCCGATGAAGTGTTGCCGCAGAGAACCCGAGCCTCAAGCGCAAGCGCCTTATTTCTGAGCGAGGATGCGAAGTATTTGTCTCCGCCGTCCGAGATGCCGAAGGCATTGCGGGACTTTACTGAAGAGAGAATATTCTGAGCCACAGACTTTTTCCCGGAGAGCGAATAGGCTGAAGAAAGAAGGTAATGCGCTGTCGCCGGAAGTTTATCCGAAGACTTGAGACGGTTCATAGCCCCGTCCTGAGAGTTCCCCGAGAGTGCAAGGACATAGAGATAGTATGCCGCAAGGTCATCCGTGGCATTGCCCAATGAATGTCTTGTACCGACAAAATTCGTAACCTTCTTCCTCCACGCGCCGAATACTCCGCCATTTATGCTGAAACCGTTGTTGGCGGCAAGGGTTATGAAATGCCCGGCCATCGCGTCTGCCCAGAGATTGACAGAAGTGCCATCTTTCCAGTAGGCGAAATTGCCGTCAGGAAGCTGCCTCTGGCAAAGGTCTGAAAGTATGTTGGTTATCATATTGCGGGCCGTTTCCTTTCTCCTGTCATCGAGCTGAGGCAGGATGGAAAGAAGAGTAATGCCCCTTGCGGAAAGCTGTTCCGTGCACAGGTGAGGGTAATAGTTGATATATGCCCAAACTCCGTTGACGTCTATTGACGGGAGCGAACTTACCTCAATCATATTGAAATCGTCCCCGGCAACGATTTCCGCGCAGTTGAATGTGCGGCTCTCGCCTTTTTTGAGCATTGCCCGCGAAAGTGACGAGACTGCCGGATTTGCATTGCGGACCTCAATGTTGACAGTTTCGCTGGCGGAATAAGAACCAGATTTCGCCGTCACCGTCACCGCCGCCTTCCCGGTGGACGAGCCTGAACGCAGGGAGAAAGAAGTGAGTTTGTCTGAGGCGCCGCTGAACTGGAGGGCCTTTGCGGAACCGCCTTCAACGGTGAGCGCACCTTCAACGCTGACGCTCACCTCAACATCCCTTATGTCATCCTCCATTGCGAAAACATTCACCGGCATCGTGACCTTCTCCCCCACAGAGAGCGTTCTTGGGAGAGTCGGAAGCACCATAAGCGGCGAGCGGACAGGCACGGCCTTGTCGGCGCATCCGTAGGCTCCGCCCTGGGCGGCAACGACCATAACCCTGACGCTTCCCACATACATCGGGAGAGTAATCGCGTGGGTTGCCTCGCCTCCCTTTTTGAGAGTGAAAGGTCCGAGGAATTCCACGACAGGGTTGAAGCGGTTGTCGCGCGGGGTGCCGTCCACGCCCGTATCCTCATCTCCTCCGATGCTGAACATCGAAGAGGAGGACGTAGCGAAAGCGTTTATTACATTATTATATATATCCCAGGTTTTGACTCCGAGAGCAGTCCTGCGGTTGAACGCTTTCCACGGGTCAGGGGTCTTGAATGAAGTCAGATCCAGAAGGCCCTCATCCACAATCGCAAGCGTGTAAGTCATCGGTTTCGAGTTCTTTTCTTTCACCTTCACTGTAAATTCCTCCTGAGGACGGATAACTGAAGGAAGGGAGAGAACAGGTTCAAGATGGGATGAAGGGTTGCTTACCGTAACCGGCTGCACTCCGTACATTCTGATAGGCTGGCCTTCGGCGGTGCGGCCGTGAGGGTTGAGAAGCGTGATGCAGGCGTAGCAGTTCGGCGCCATATCCTTCGTCACGGAGAAGCGGAACTGGGTCTGAGTCTCGGCAGAAGTTTCCACCCAGGAGGATGAAAGTACGCGGGAGTCGTTTTCGAAAGTCACCAGAGCCCTTCCGCCCTTTGCGGCAGGAATGTAAATCACCCCTTCTTCGCCGACTGAGTAGGATTTCTTGTCCAGAGAGAAGGCGAGCATAGTCGCGCTGGAGCCGTCTCCCCTGTCGGCCATTCCTCTCCAGTACGGCCAGTCGCAGTAGAAGATGCTGCCGCTGGAGTGACCGCCGTCCCTGTCCCGGACATAGATGAGGAAACGCCCGTAGTCAGGATATGAAATGCTGAAGTCTATTTTGCAGTCGTTCTCTCCGGATGTGACCTGTCCGGAGGAATAGAGCTTCTCGGAGTGGCCGTTGACATAGTCGGAAAGAGAAGTTCCGTTACGCTCCCACCACCAGTTCCACTTGAGCCGATAGATGCGGTAGTCCAGTCTGTGCCCCGACACTCTCTTGCCTTCGGAGTCCACAAGGCAGACACGGAAGGTGTGAGTTTTGTCGGTTTCGAGATAGTTCTCGGAGGATGAAGGGACTTTCACGCCCACATAAGCGTCGAAAGGAGAGCACTTTACACTCTGAGACACTATGCTTTCGTTTCCGCCGGGCTCAACCACCCTGGTTACCACCGTTGCCTTGAGAAGACCCGGGGCATCCTTCACTGCCGGGCCTTCCGCTTTCACCGTAGCCTTTCCGCGGGAGTCCAGCCGGACAGAGAAAAGTTCCCC
>CAYNDY010000119.1:0-5878 GCA_964396105.1 uncultured Muribaculaceae bacterium | reverse complement strand
TGGTGGGCATCCAGGACGACTTCAACCGCAAGGGACTCGTTTCCGACCAGGGCGGAAAGAAGAAGGCGTTCTATGTGATGCAGGAGTGGTATTATAAGAAAATCGCCGAAGAAGCCGGAAAATAGGGATAGTCCTAAGAATTCGTAATTTACGTTATGCAACAAAAAGACATACCGGAAGCTGTCCTGGCGGAAGCGACGAGGGAATGGAACTGGCCTGCCGTTTATAGACATATATATATGCGGTCAGGTGACGTTGCTGAACGACTTAATTTTCACTTTTATGCACAGGAAATTCATTATTACGATAGTTGCTGTCGCTATCTCCTCGTTTCTTTGCCCTGCTGAAGGGCGAGATATCAGGGTCCTCTATTGGAATATCCAGAACGGAATGTGGTCCGATCAAGGAAACAACTATGACAATTTCGTCGAGTTCGTCAGAAGCAACGACCCGGACATCTGCGTCTGGTGCGAGGCCGAATCCCGTTACAGGACTGACACCGCAGACAAGATGGCCGGATGCGAAGAGGCGTATCTCCCGTGGAACTGGGATCTTCTTGCGCGGCGCTACGGCCACAGCTACGTGCTCGTCTGCGGCAAAAGGGACACTTTCCCGCAGGTTATAACTTCGAAATATCCTCTGCACATTGTGAAGAGGATCACCGGCAACGGCGATGACATCATTGTTGTTCACGGAGCGGGATGGGCGCAGATTGACCTCGGATGCAAGACGCTGAATGTCGTCACGCTTCACACCTGGCCGCAGAAATACTCCTATATGGCATCCGACCAGGCGGCGAGCGCAAAGCGGCAGGAAGGTGACGAGTTCAGGGCGAAAGAAATGGAATATATCTGTTCGGAGACCATCGGAAGCGTGAGCGGGGCGGAAGATCAATATTGGATGATGCTCGGAGACTTCAACGCCATTTCCCGGGTGGACAACTATTTTTACGGCAGGGAGGAAAATGACAAGGCATTCCTCTTGCACGACTACATAGCGGAAAACACTCCGTACATCGATGTCGTAGGAAAGATTCACGAGGGGGAGTTCAAGCGAACCACCCTATCAGGGAGAAGAATTGACTTCGTATATATGACCGCTCCGCTTTTCAGAAGGGTCCGCTCCGCCGATGTCATCATGACTGGCCTTGCCGAGTCTTCCCGCGACCCGCGAGACCTCCACAACTTCTGCAATCCGTCCGACCACTATCCGATACTTGCTGTCCTTCGATTCTAACGGGAACATTAAGAAGAACCGCCCTGCTTTCGGGAAAATTTTGCATTTCGGCAAAAAAATGCCTAACTTGCGCCAACCGGATAGGAATGGACCGGCCGCTGGAACTGATAACTTTCTTGCAGAGACACATAGCGATCTGATACACTGATTCTTCAACTATGCTTACGCCTGAGAGTGAGAGAATTTTAATGGGACGCACCGCTGACGGAGATACGGGAGCGTTCAGGGGGCTGTTTGATGCCTATTACCCTCAGGTATTAGGTTTTATGAACGGTATTCTTTCCAAAGAAGAGGACGCCGCCGACCTCGCGCAGGAAGTTTTTCTGAAACTTTGGCTTATGAGAGCCGCCCTCCCGGACATATCCGCTCTCCGTTCCTATCTCTACAGGATGAGTCTCAATCAGGCAATCAATTACATAAGAAAGAACAGGATTGTGCCGGAGGAACTTCTTGCCGACCTTCCGTATGACCAGATGGTGGAGGAACGTATCGACCTCAAGGACAAGGAACTGCTGATCGCCGCGGCTGTTGAGAAAATGCCAGAGCAGAGGAGGAAGGTTTTCGTGATGAGCCGCTTTGAGAACTTCACCAATGACGAGATAGCTTCCATTCTAGGGCTCAAGAAGAAGACTGTAGAGAACCACCTCAATCTGGCACTTAGAGACCTTCGCGCTGCTTTACCGGCCATCGCCTTCCTCTCCGCCATATTGCACTGAAGTCCTGCGGCGTGATAGTTTGGGCTTCTGTTTGAGGTAAATTTCGTCCTCGTGCTGATAAAATCTTAAAATCCCATTGGGTGCAAACCCATTTTTTCTTGTCATATATGTGACGGATGGGTTGGTCCGGAGGCTTCGTGCATCCCCCCTAGGATCAATCCCCAGAATTTTGACCGCATAATATATGACAGAAAATTTCACCAGGGAGCAGTGGGACAGCCACGAAGGTGACACTCTTCCGAAAGATACTCTTGACAAAGCTTTCAATAAGGTTATGACCCGGGCCAGGGCTGCGGAGACCGCCCACAGCAAGGCCGTGGGCCCTTCGCGCAGTCATCGTGTTCTGCGCATCGCTTCTATGGTCGCCGCGGCCTGCGCAGTTCTTGTCGCAGTGCCCTGGTTAACCCTCAAGATACATTCTCATATTGTATCTGACGGAATTTCCGAGACCGCAACCGTGGAGAAAATCAGCCTCTGCGAAGTCTCCACGCGTAACGGCGAGATCCGCGAAGTACTACTTCCGGACGGCTCAACCGTAAGCCTCAATGCCGGTTCCGTAATTATATATCCGGAAAAATTCTCTGACTTCGAACGCCAGGTCTATCTCAGTGGCGAGGCGGTGTTCAGCGTCGTCCATAGCGACAGCGCGCCGTTCACCGTCAGCACTTCGGATCTCGAGGTTATGGTCCACGGGACGGTATTCAATGTGGATGCCTATCCCGAGTCGCCTACTGCGGCCGCAACACTTTGCGAGGGCAGCATCTCTGCGAGGGTGAAGGGCGGAGATGAAGAGATGAATCTCGTCCCGAATCAGCGGCTGAGCCTGCAGAGGGAGAGCGGAGAGGTCAGCGTTTCCCACGTAAACGCTTCGGAGGACACCGCCTGGCTTCGGGGGGATATGTGCTTCCGGTCGGAGAATATTCATTCCATCGTTAGACAGATCGAGCGGAAATACGGGATAAATGTCTACGTCACCTCGGGAAAATATGACTCGATGCGCCTGACGGCTAAGTTCGTACACGGAGAGTCTCTGCCAAAGATGCTGCGTTCCATCTGCAAGCTGGTTCCCGGAATGAGCTATGAAATTAAAAACGGATGCGTATACATCCGGTAAAAAACAAACATACCACACAATTATTAACAAACTAAAAGTCTATGAAGCAATTAAGACATTATCTGATTGCGCTTGCATTGACTGTCCTTGTCCCTGTTGGACTTTTCGCTCAGAACCAGAGCGTGAATTTTCCTTCAGGATCAATGACGGTGCGGCAGGCGTTTGACTCTGTCGAGCACCAGGCAGGCGTGACAGTGGCCTACAATGACAGTCTTCTTGATGTGAACCGTACGGTGACTCTGCCGACCGGCGCGGTGAGCCTTAACGAGGCCCTCTCCGCTATCCTTTCCGGAACGGGTATGCACCCGGTCCTCGACGGGAAGATGGTTCTTGTCGTGAAGGATGACGCTCCCAAGACGACTTCGGGTCTCTACACCGGAAAGGTGGTCGATTCTCAGGGGCCTGTCCCGGGCGCGATGATTATCCCGGAAGGGGGCGGCACTGATGCTGTCGCTATGACCGGCGCTGACGGAAGATTCTCCGTGAAGGCGTCTCAGGGCACGGCTTTCACCGTGTCGATGATGGGCTATAAGGAATACGCATCTTCTTTCGGAGCGCAGACCGAAGGCCTCGTCATAACTCTCGAAGCGGATATCGACGTCCTTGACGAGTCTGTAGTCGTCGGTTACGGCGTTCAGAAGAAGGTGAACCTCACCGGCGCAGTCGGCGTGATCAACGGCAAGGACCTCAATAACCGTCCTGTCACCAATATCGCGCAGGCTCTCCAGGGTGCAGACCCTTCTCTCATTATGAGTATGGGCAACGGCTCCGTGGAAGGTTCGAAGTACTCAGTCCAGATTCGCGGACAGGTGTCTCTCAACTCCGGAAGCCCGCTCATCCTCGTGGACGGAATCGAGTCCTCCCTCTCACAGGTCAATCCTAACGACATTGAGTCCGTTTCAGTGCTCAAGGACGCGTCCGCCTGCTCCATCTACGGTGCGACGGCATCCGCGGGAGTAGTGCTCATAACAACTAAGAACGGAAAGAGCGGTGAGTTCAAGGTTAACTACAACGGCCGTGCAGGCGTGGCATTCAACACTACCAGTACCGACTTCATTACCACCGGTTACGACTATGTCACCCTTGCCAACGAGTTCTCTGTACGTTCCAAGAAAGGCTATGCCGCCTGGCAGTACACCGACGAGGAATTGCAGATGCTCTATGACAGACGCAACGACGTTACGGAAAACCCGGATCGGCCTTGGGTCTACAAGAACTCCGCAGGAAAATACCGCTATCTAGGCAACTTCGACTGGTACAACTACATCTTCAAGAAGGTGCGCCCTGAGACCGAGCACAACGTCACCATTAACGGCGGCAACGACAAGATGAACTACTATGTCAGCGGCCGTTACCTTTACCGCGAGGGCGTGTTCAATAACGCCTCCGAGGATATCTACAACGGCTACTCCTTCCGCGCTAAGGTCAACGCCAAGGTTAAGCCGTGGCTGCGCTACACCGGAAACATAAGTTATGAGGGTTCCGCCTACAACTACGGAGGATATTGGGAGCAGGACGGTTCCGAGGGCATAAATTCTCACGGTATTCTCTGGAATATGACTCAGAACATAAGCCCTACCCTTGTACCGGTGAACCCTGACGGCACGACTATGATGTACACGAACGGCATCCAGTTCGCGGACTCGCCTATCGCATCAGGCCGAGGCGGCGTGCTCACCGACGGAAGGAACAAGAACTCCCGCAAGACTGGTTACCTGACTCTCACTAACCGCCTCGTGTTCGACATCACGTCCTGGCTCAACTTCACGGCGGACTATACCTACCGTATGAGGGACATCAACAATAGCTACCGCTCATATCCTACCGCCAACACCTGGGACAAGAATATGAAGAAGGTCGTTGACTTCACCAACGGCTCTGTCTATGACTTCTATCAGGAGCAGCGCGGTCGTCTTGACGCGCACATCGCGAATGCATACTTCAGTGTCGACAAATCCTGGGGAAAGCACAATTTCACGGCCGTTGCCGGTTCACAGTTCCAGGACTACCACTCGACTCTGCTCAAGATACGCCAGAAGGGCTCCGTCTCCGACAAGCTTGCGTTCATCAATATGGCCCAGGGAACCATCGAGTCTGCCTCCGAGAGCAACACCGCCTACAGGACCCTCGGTTTCTTCGCTAGGCTCAATTATGACTATGCAGGGAAATACCTCTTCGAGGTTTCGGCACGCGAGGACGGCTCCTCACGTTTCTCTTCTGCAAACCGCTGGGCGTTCTACCCGTCGGCTTCAGCAGGATGGAGGATGTCTGAAGAGAATTTCTGGAATCCGATAAAGGACTGGTGGGATCTCGCCAAGGTGCGTTTCTCCTACGGTTCCCTCGGAAACCAGCAGGTAAGCGACTACTCCTACATCAGTACGCTTACCACATCGATGATGAGTTACACCTTCGACGGGAGCACGCAGGCGCCGAAGGTCAGCACGCCTGACGCCTTGACTTCCAACCTCACGTGGGAGACTGTCGTGACCTATAACCTCGGTCTTGACCTCGGCTTCCTCGGCAACCGTCTCAGTGCCAATGCCGACTTCTACATAAGGGACACTAAAGATATGCTTACGTCCGCGCAGGAACTTCCGGCAGTGTTCGGCGCCGACTCTCCGAAGATCAACGGAGCTGACCTCCGCACTATGGGATATGAGATTTCCCTCTCTTGGAAAGATCAAGTAAAGGTGGCTGGAAAGCCGTTCTACTACTCAATCGGAGGAAGCCTTGGAGACTATATCACCACAATCACCAAGTTCGACAATCCTAACAGGTCGCTCAGCCAGCACTATGAGGGCCAGAGGCTCGG
>CAYNDY010000118.1:0-5931 GCA_964396105.1 uncultured Muribaculaceae bacterium | reverse complement strand
TATTTTATTCATTTTCATCATTTTCAATCGTTTCAATTTCCGGAGTTCCTTCCGTCGCAATTGCCGCAGCCTTCTTTTTGTCGGCGTTGTAGAAAATCAGCCAGTAGGAAACCGGCATAATGAGGGTAATCAGGATGACGGAAAGCATTGTGCCAAAGCAGATTACAACTCCCATCGGCATCCAGAGCAAATCGCCGCTTATTATCATCGGGAGCACTCCGAGCGCTGTCGTGCAGGAGGTGAGGAAGATAGGACGCATACGGCGTTTTCCTGCCTGCTCTGCCGCCGCCTTCACGGTGTAGCCCTCCTGGAAACGGAGCTCCTCGGCATACTCGAACATTATTATTCCGTTCCTTACGATGATTCCCACGAGGGAAATAAGTCCCAGAACTGCGGTCATAGAGAAGTCAAGGCCGAAGACCCAGAGGCCGAAGAACGCTCCGAAAAGGCAGAGCGTGCTCAGAACCATCGTGAGCAGGGCGAGGGAGATTTTCTTGAAGTGGAACAGAAGGAAGACGAACAGCACGAGCACCGCAGCGAGGAATGAGAGCGCGATTTCAGGGCCGATTGTCCTGTTCACGCCGTTCAGCCCGCCAAACTCCACGGTGACTCCTTCCGGCATATCATACTCCTTGAGGAACTTCTTTATGGCGCGGATTGCCGTCGGCTGGCTCTTTCCGAAGCACATATCCGCTCCGATTACGATTGCCTGACGCCCGTCGATGCGGGTGAGGCACTCCGGGGCCCACTCAGGGGTGACGCTTGCCACCTGACGCACCGGCACCATAAGACCCGGAACGGCGGTCGGAACGAGGGAGTTGGAGATTACGTCGTACGGGGAGTCACCGCCCACATTGTCGGCGTAGAGGTTAACCGGGATGAGGTTGTCGTCCTCACGTATGCTGCTGATTTGCAGTCCGTTGAACTCGCTCGCGAGGGAGAGGTTCATCATCGTGCGGTTCACTCCGAGCCTCATCGCCTCGTCGGCGTCCATCTGGACAAGAACGCCGGAAGTGTAGTTGTCGGCGTCGCTGTGCACCCATTTGAGCATATCCAGGCCCGCCATATAGTTCTTCAGCGTGTCCGCAACGGTCTTCATCGCGTCGTAGTCCTCGCTGAAAACGTGGAGCTCGACAGGGGTGGAAGTGCCCTGGTAGTCCATCTGCTTTACGTGGATTACCGCCTCCGGGAAGAGGTGCTCGTACTGCGCCTCACAATCCGCTAGGAACGACTCCGTGGCCTTGTTGGACTTGGTGTTCACGATGAGCTGGGCCACATTCTTGCCCGGCAGAATCGGGGAATAGGTGGCGTGGAAGCGCGGCGTACCCGTTCCGATGAACTCGGTGACTGAGGTGACGCGGCTGTCCTTCCTAAGTAGGGTCGCAAGGGAGTCTGCCACCCGGGCCGTGCTCTCAATGTTCGCCGAAGGATCGAGATAGACCTCAACTGCAAAGACCGGACGGGCCGCCATAGGCATCAGCTGGATGTTCATCTGCGAGAACATCAGAAGTCCCAGGCCGATTGCGCCCACACCCGAGAGGACAGTCACCACAGGATGTTTGAAGCATTTGTCCTGAAGGTAGTCATAACCCTTCTGGAGGCCTGTGAAAAGGTGGTTCTGCGCCTTTGTGAGGATGGTTTCGCGACTCGGACGCGGCGAAGAGATGAACTTCACCTCAAGCGACGGCACCACGAGCACCGCGTAGGCGAGTGAAGTCATCAGGGCGAAGGCAATCACATACGGGAAGGTCTGCACGAAGTCTCCGAGGTAGCCCGTGATGATGTGGGTCATCGGGAAGAACATTGCGCTGATGGCGAAAGTCGCCATAAACATCGGGGTGAAAAGCTCCTGCGCACTTGAGCAGGCTGCGTCCAGCCTCGGCATCCCCTGTCCGAGCTTGTCCATATAGCCGTCCATCGTAATGATGGAGTCGTCCACAATCATTCCCAGCACCACAATCAGCGCCGCCAGCGACACCGTGTTGAGGCAGATTCCGAAAATGTACATAAGGGCGACGGCGATGGCCGTGCAGACCGGAACGCCGGAGGAGGCGATGAGGGCGGACTTCATCGGGAAGAGCAGCAGCATCACGAGGATCACCACGAGCATCGAAATGACGAGGTCCCTGAGGAACGACCACACGGAGTCGCCCACGACCTTTGGCTGGTCGGTGATTCTGGAAACTGTGAGGCTCTCCGGCGCGTCCTCCATAAAGTCAGCGAGCACCTTGTCCACTTCCTTTCCGAAGGCCACGATGTTGTTGTCGGGGCGCATACTGATGGAGAGGACAATCGCGGTGTTGCCGTTGTAGGTGACGAGAGCGGAAGGGTCCTTGTAGCGTCTTTCAATCTTGGCTATATCCTTGAGCCTCAGGGTGTTTCCGTCGGTGGAGGACCAGATGATCTTCTCTGCGATCTCCTGCTCGTCGGTCACGGTCTTCTCGATGTGAATCGGGGAGGAGGTGTAATCGGTGGAGAAAGTGCCGCCCAGAGCCTGAAGGCCGGATGTCTGATACTCAAGCATCAGAGAGGTCGGGGATATGCCGTAGGCAGATAAACGGTCCATATCCACGCTCACAGCCACTTCCTCGCTCTGTGTGCCGATTACTTTTACGTTTGCAAGCTCCGGGATGGTGCGAAGGCGCTCGGAGAGGTCGTCCGCATATTCCTTCATTTCGGTGTAGCCCTTGTCCGAAGACTCGAGAGCTATGAGCACCGAGGTGAGGTCGCTGAAGTCGTCTATGACAACGATTGCAAGCACTCCCGGAGGCAGAGTCTGCTTCAGGGTGTTGATTTTGAGGCGGATCTTTGACCACACCTCATTCTTTTTGTCGGCAGGGGATGTGAGGTCGGTGTAGATGTAGCACATTCCGTCCTTGCTCACGACCTTGGTGCCTGAGCGGCTGATCTCGCTCATTCCGAACAGCATCTGCTCCAGCGGCTTCCCCACTTCCTCCTCCACCTGAGCGGCGTCCGCGCCCGGATAGACCGCAGCGATAAGGCCCTGCTTAATCTCGAACGACGGGAACTCGTCCTTGTTCATATCATAGAGGCCGTAGATGCCGGCGCCGATGAGAAGGACAAGGAAAAAGCGAACGATGCTTTTGTTCTTGATCGCTCCGAGAACTATTTTTGATGTCAATCCTTTCTTTTCCATATTGTTCTTATGTTCTGCAAGTGCAAAACTTTGGCAATCAATCCTTTGCGGCGAGGCTACTCAACCTCCACGCTCATTCCGGTGCTGACTTTGGACATACCTTCCACAATTACGCGGTCCCCGCTCTCAAGGCCTTCAAGAACGATGACACCCTTTCCTGAGAAATCTCCCGGGGTTATGTATTTCTTCTCGACCCTGTTCTGCGAGTTTACGGCCCAGACATATTTCCCCACCTTGTCCATCCGCACGATGGAAGCGGGGATTACGGGGTTCTGAGGCTCATCGGAGCCCTTCGCCTCATTCGAGAAGACGACCTTACCGACCATTCCCGGCATAAGGCCCTCAACGGGGCTCTGGAGTTCCAGGGAGCAGTCGTAGCTGTGGGAAACGGCGGATGCCGAAACTCCCTTGCGGACAAGTTTGGCCGGGAACTCGGCGTCGGAAAGCGCAGGGATGGTGACAAGAGCGACGCTCCCCACCCCCACCGCGGAAATCTCCGTTTCGGGGATGGAAATCTGAACTTCGAGAGAACCCAGGTCCACAATCCTTACAAGCGGCTGACCCAGAGTCACTTCCTCGCCTTCCTCAACGAGGACTTCGCTCACGGTGCCCGCAAACGGAGCCTTCACCGAGCAGTCGTAGGCGGCTTTCTGGGCAGTTGCGAGGGTGGCTTTGGCGCGCGCAAGAGCGGTTTCCACCTCAACGACCTTCACCGGGGCGACGCTGCCGTTGTCCCTAACTTTCTGAAGACGGTCATAGCCGTCCTGAGCCTGGCGCATAGTGGCGCGGGCGGCATTGAGGGTGCTGGCGACGGTCTCGGAGTAGATTTTCGCGACCTGCTGGTTGGCCCTGACGGTCTGTCCCTGCTTCACGCTCACCTTTTCGAGTTTTGCGGGGAACGGAGAGAGGACGACGGCGTTTTTCGACGTGCCCACTTTTCCGACGTATGTCTTTGCGGAGGAGGCGTCGGAGTCGGGGTTCACCTCGAGCACTTTCACCCTGACTGGCGGCTTCACAGTCTCCTTTTTCTTCAGGGAAAGGTTGCCGCAGGAGGCAAGGCTGAGAGCTGTTGCCACTGAGGCGAGGAGCAGAATTATATTTTTGATTTTCATATTAAATCGATTGAGGAGGGGGTTGCTAATTGTTCACTTTTGCGACACACTTGACGGAGGAGTCCGTAATCGTGTAGTTATAAACAAGATAGGAGGTGTCGCCGGTGTACTTCAGAGAGAAAATCACCACATCTTCATATTTCTCGCCCGTTCCCTCAAGGGTGGCGTCGATTGTGAACGTGAGGCCCTCGTCCTTGATGGTGAGGATGCGGCTGATTGGGCTAAGGGTAATCTTTTTCCCGTCAACTGTGGCGTCAAAGACGAGAACGTCTCCGCCCACGATGTTGAGGGTGACAATCATTGTGTTCTCCCCGGTTGTGACTATGTTCATCTGCCCGGACTCGGAGGAGAGCGAAGACTTGAATGTGCCGTCGGTTGTAGGGAGGGTGATGTCAGAGTCTATGCCGAGACTGTCGCGAAGATCCGGAAGGGAGATTCCGAGGCTGTCCAGAAGGTCGTCCAGGGCGCTTGAAGGCAGCAGGGAGGTTGTTCCGGCGGAAGCAGAGTCATCTCCAGTTGTGGTATCGTCTCCGGTTGTGGTGTCGCCTCCTGTGGTGTCGTCCCCGGTTGAATCATCGGCGTCGGAGTCATCGTCGGAAGCGTTGACTTCACGGTCGATGGTGAGTGTTCCGCTCGTTTTGAACGAGTAATAGCCCTCGTAGAGGCGTGTTCCCGCCTTTTCGCAGGAAGTGAGCGAAAGGAGCAGCGCGGCAAAAACAGCAGCCGCCAAGATAAGATTTCTTTTCATACCTGTATATTTTTTATCATTATTATTCACATTCTACGCAATGGCCGTTGATGAGGTAATCCACCATTTCGTTGTAGGTGGACACTATCGGCCCCTTGTCTTTGGAGATAAAGAATTGAGTTTCAACGCCTTTAAGAAGCATCAGAAGCATATCGGCGAACGCCTCGGGATTGACCGCGTCATTGAATACCCCGATTTTCTTTCCCTTTTCGCAGACGGAGAGGAAATATTCCCGCTCCCACGCGTCGAATTCCTCCCTGACCTGCCGCACAGCCTCGCAAGCGTCATTCGCCGTCTCGGAATACTGGCTTATGGTAAACTGGGGATAGACCCGAAGGGAAATCATCAGCCTCATCCTCTCCTTCAGATAGCTTCTGAAGCAGAAAGGTTCCTTCTCCGTGTTCCGCGCGCGATAGAGAGACAACTCGTCACGAACGGAGCCGAGTTCACGCCGCACAGCCTCGCGGAGGATGTCCTGCTTGCCGTCATAGTAGTAGTAAACGGCGGTCTTGGCCTTGCCGATGCTGCGCGCAATCTCCTCGATGGTGGTCTTCTCGTAGCCGTAACGCTCGAAAAGCGAGAGAGCCGCCTCCATTATTTTTTCCTTTGATTCGTTCTTTGCTGCCATATTGTCTATTTTAGCGGGCCGCAAATCCGGGCCCGACAATAAAACACTACCCGCCTCCGGAGGACTCGATTCAATGGGAATCTATCCTTCAGGAGGCGGGCAAAGAACCTAACAAAGACAGTACCGTTTTAGTAAAATTTGAACAAAATGATAAAATAGTACAGCTTTTATGCTTCCTCCCACTGCTTTCTAAGAAGCTCCACGGCGGCGCGAACCGTCTGTTCACGGTCACCCTTGGTGCCGCACTCGAAGGTGATGTACTTGTCGTAGCCCAGCTCCTTGAGGG
>CAYNDY010000117.1:0-5967 GCA_964396105.1 uncultured Muribaculaceae bacterium | reverse complement strand
GTATCTGATTTTGTTTCTTGCAGCCCTTGTTCTGGCTGCTTCCTGCGACAAATCACAGGAAACTGCGGTAAAGACCTACGATCTTACCGTTGCGACCGTTTTCGAGGGCGACACTCTCGCGGTCAAGGGAATTGACGTCAATTTGAAGGACTCCAACACAGGAGTGGCCTTCACATCTGCCACTGACTCCTGCGGAGTCGCAGTTTTCACCGTTCCGGTGGGCTCATACGAGGCAAGCGTCCAGTACAAGAACGGATATGTCGTTTACAACGGAGTGAAGAGCGGAATCACCGTTTCCGCAGACAAGGAGAACGCTGTCGAGGTTGAACTCACCTCCTCAAGCGCCAGCGCCCTCGTCATCAAGGAGTTCTACGGCACAGGCTGCTCATACGTGAAAGCGGGCAAAACCACGAGCTACACAGCCGACCGCTATGTGAAGATTTACAATAACTCCTCAGAGCCCTACAGCCTTGACAAATGCGGACTCGCTATGCTTGCTCCTTACAATGCGCACTCAACCATCACTCTCAGAGATACAGTGTACAACGAGCTCAAATACGCAAAGGAAGACTGGGTGCCTGCAGCACACGGAGTCTGGTATTTCAACACCTCCTACACTCTCCAGCCGTACTCTGAGATTACAATCTCCATCACAGGAGCAATCGACCACACCCAGACCTACGCCAACTCCGTAAACCTTTCCAACGCGGATTTCGTTTGCTACGACCCGGAAAGCGGCTACAAGCTCGCCGCCTCTTACCCTGCTCCAAGTTCCACAATCGACGAGACCCACTACCTCAAGGCAGTCACTGTCACAGGAGCGAAAGGCACTGCCTGGCCGCTTAGCGTAAACTCCCCGGCATTTATCCTCTTTGAGGTTCCCGAAGGACAAACTGCCAAGGACTGGGCTGCAGATGCCACCCTCTACGATAATACAAGCATCAAGGGTTATCAGTTCCAGAAAATGCCGAGGGCGTGGATTCTTGATGCAATAGAGATTTTCGACAATGCAAACCTCGCAAAGAGCCAGAAGAGGTTCACTTCCGACATTGACGCAGGCTATGTTTCAATCACCAACGGTGTAGGCTACTCCGTTTACAGAAATGTGGACAAGGAAGCTACCGAGGCTCTTGAAGGCAACAGCGGAAAACTCGTCTACAACTACTCCGAGGGCACAGCCTCCCTTGAGAACGGCTCAACCGACCCTTCAGGCATCGACGCCGAGGCTTCCATCAAAAAGGGAGCCCGCATCATCTATCTCGACACAAACAACTCCACCGTGGACCTTCACCAGAGGGCCAAGGCAAGCCTTAAATAAGTTCCGCTTCTATGAAAAGGACTGCAACGGCATTTTTAGCTCTTCTTCTTTCCTCCGGGGCGTGCCTTCTGGCACAGAACCCGCGGGATGGAGGAGCGTATGACTACAACTACATCGTCTGCAATTCACCCTGGCTGACTTCGAGCAACGCTGCCGGCCTTACGGTGAATCCGGCGGGCAAGATTGCCGTCGCGGAGCTTTCATTCGGGAAAAGGGACGGTGGCCTCAAGGGCAACGAAGAGTCTCCGAACAGCTTCGAGTACGGAGTCCAGGCGGAGTCCTACTACCGTCTTTCGGAGAAAATCGCCTTCTGGGGCTCGCTCGGATATTCCGGGTTCAGAGGACAGAATATGGGCGGATCGATTCTCGTCAATCCCGACTACAATCCGGTGAACTTCTACGAGAGCGACCCCGCGAACAAGGGCATTGTAACCCGGGAGAACTACTCCGTCAACGGAGGAATTTCCTACAGTTTTTCCCCGCGCTGGTCCATCGGGGCAAAGGTGAACTACGACGCCGGCAATTCCACCAAAAGGAAGGACCCGCGCTACCGCAGCACCCTGATGGATATGACTCTCAGCCTCGGAGGAAGGTTCGCCCCGTGCGAAATGTTTGAAGTCGGACTCGATTTCATCTACCGCAAGACCACCGAAAACATACTCGGCAAGCTGTATGCGGACACGAGCATAAAGTATTATACTCTAGTGGATTACGGCGGATATTGGGGGAAATACGAAATTTTCGAGGGAGACCTCGGCTATGTGTCGCTCACCAACCGCCGCCCGATGCTGAACAATTTCTACGGAGGAGCCGCCCAACTGGTTTTCAATTGGGGGAAAGTGCGCTTTTTCAATGAGCTGAAGTACCTCTACCGCACGGGCTACTACGGCAACAAGAGCGAATCTTCGGTCGTTTTCTCCAGCCACAACGCCCACTGCATCGCCTACTCCGGGAATCTTAACATCACGGGGGAGAACGCCAGCAGGCACATCGTTGGGCTCGGATTCGATATGGAAAGGCTCAAAAACTTCGAGAACTCCTATAAGTATGAGACCCCGTCAGGAGAAAGCACGGTGGTGAAATATCTCGGAGAGAACCAGAGGCTTCAGAGGACGCTTCTCCACGCCCAGCTATCCTACACGGGCTACTGGGGCATAGAGGGAAATCTTCCACGCTGGGAGGGAGGGGCAGTCGCAGACTACAACCTCAAGAAGACCTACGCGACCTTCTACCCTGACAGCCGCCGTCAGAACATCAGCACCGTCAGCGCTGAGGCGTTCGCCCGCTGCAATTTCACCGTAGGAGGAAGCAACATTCTTTCGGGCGGAGTCTCTATTGAGGGCCTCGGAGGCTGGGGAGTCAAAAACCTTGACGAAAGGACAGGGAGCAGCACCTCCGCAACGCCGAAAACCTCGGAGAAATATCTCAACATAGACTTCGAGAACCGCACTCTCGCCCGCCTCGGAGAGGGTCTTTGCTTCAAGTACACAAGGCTCTTCCCGTCAAAGGGGATAAGCGCCTACATTCTTTTGAAGGACACATTCATCCATTCGGTGAAAAATGTCGAATACTTGAGTGGAAAATATCGTAACTTTGCGGAGATAAGGATAGGTTGTACATTCTGACACATTGTTATGAAACATTCCGGATTTTTAGCAATCGTCCTCTTTGCGGGGACGATTTTTTCGTTTGGCGCTGCGGCGCAGACTGCTTCCGAGGGCACCCCGGAGGCCATTGAAGGCGACTCACAGCTCCTTAAGGGACAGCTCCCGAACGGGCTCACCTACTACATTCGCCATAACTCCAACCCCGCCGGCTGCGCCGACTTCTACATTGTCCACAATGTGGGGGCGCTGCAGGAGGAGGATTCCCAGAACGGACTCGCCCATTTCCTGGAGCATATGGCCTTCAACGGCACACGGCATTTTCCGGGCAAGGGCATCATCAATTTCCTCGAGAAGGAGGGAGTGCGCTTCGGCTACAACATAAACGCCTACACCAACAAGAACGAGACAGTCTATAATCTCTCTTCCGTGCCGCTGAAAAGGGACAGTTTCATCGACTCGGTGCTTCTGGTCCTGCACGACTGGTCCTGCGACATCACCTGCGACCCTGTGGAAATCGACGAGGAAAGGGGCGTTATTTCGGAGGAATACCGACGCAGCGACGACCAGAGGGCAAGGATGGCGACCCTGCAGGCGAACCTTCTCTACAACGGATCAAAACACTGCAGGAGGTCGGTTATCGGCACTCTGGACATAATCAACGGCTTCCGTCCGGAGGAAATCCTCTCCTTCTATCACAAGTGGTACCGTCCTGACCTTCAGGCCATTATGATTGTGGGCGATTTCGACCCCGAAGAGATGGAGAAAAGGGTACGGAAAGCCTTCGCGGACATTCCGGCTCCGGTTAATCCTGCGGCAAAGGAGGTTTACGAAATCCCGGCTCTCAACGGCCCGCTTTTCAAGAATATGACCGACCCGGACATTTCCATCCGCACGCTAAAGCTGATGATTCGCGAACCGTTCCCACAGAGAAATCTAAGGAACACCGAGTGGTTCTACCGCGACTATTTCACGCGGCTCATTGTCAACCAGATTATGGCCGAGAGATTTTCCGCCGCCGCGAAGCGTGAAGGCAGTCCGGTCAAGTCCGCAATCGTGGTGACAAGCCCATACGGAGCGGATTTCTACAACACTCTTTTCACCCTGCTGCCCAAAAACGACGGGGAATTCGAGAGGAGCCTCGCATTCCTTGAAAGGGAGCTGGACCGTTGCCAGAGGTTCGGCTTCAGCGACGGGGAAATAGAGGCGGCAAGATTTCAGGTGGGCAAAAGGCAGAGAATCGACAAGGAAATCTCAGACGAAAGCGTAACTTCAGAGGCTCTGATAAAGACTTATATTGAAAGCTGGCTGAGGGGATTCCCCGAGTGCAGCCCGGCGAGCCTTGCGGAGGTTAAAAAGGAGGCCCTCGGGAGCATAAGCGCCGAAGATGTGCAGGAGATGCTCCAACAGATGCTCCGAAGCCGCGAGAGGATTTACTCATACGTTATAAACTCCAAACAGGTCTCCCTGCTTCCTACGGAAGAAAGGATGAGGGAAATCATAGACTCAGTTGCTCAGGAAAACATTGAGCCTCAATATCTTCAGTATGACAGAATTGACCTTTCAGTGGAGGCTGAGGCAGGGGAAATTGTAAAGACGAAGGAGGTTAAGGGACTCCCCGCGGAAGTCTGGACCCTAAGCAACGGGGCAAAGGTCTGGTTCACCCCGTCCGCCCCTGTCCGCTCCGACTGCCACCTCGCGATGGACATATATTTCAACACCGGACACTCCCGCTGCCCGGAGGGCCCCGCCACGGAAAATTTTGTCAACAGTTACATTTCCCGCTATGCAGGGCTTCGCGGAAGGGACGGCCTCACCCTAAAGAACCGCCCGGAGTGCTACGGGGTCAGCTGGATTATGAGCCGCCACACAGCCGACAAATCCATAATTAACTTCACTGCCGACAGGCTCAACGCCGAAAAGGCGTTCAAGGTGTTCCATCTTCTTGTGAGCGAGCCGTATCTCGGATCCGAGAAGGACCTGGACAAGTCCCGGACGATTGAGCTGAATTTCCTCAAGAAAAAGAAAAGCAACGAGAACACCTTCCTGAAGCAGTATAAATCGCTGGTTTACGGAGGCAGTCCATACATGGAGGACGGAGACACGACCGCAGTGGAGGGCGTTTCACTTGAAACTGTAAGGGAAATTTTCGACAGCCATTACACCCGGTTCTCCGATATGCAGATTTTCATCTCCAGCGACCTGGACAAGGCGACTGTAAAGGAATATGTCTGCAAGTATATAGCCTCCCTGTCAGGCTCCTACGCTCAAAAGGCGAAGAAAGTCTCTCCGGTTGAGCCTTCCTACAAGGGCAGGACCCAGAAGGAATGGGATTACCCCTCTGGCCCTTCGCCCAAGACATACATAAAGTTCCGCTGCAAGGCCCGTCTCGGCAACACCCCGTCAGACAGGGCCGCAGTTGACATTCTGGACTACATTATGTCAGCCCGCTACCTCGCCCAGATTCGCGAGAAGAGAGGCGGCACCTACTATGTTGCGTTCTCTTCCGAGCATTTCGGAAAGAAAAACGCCACCGTGGAGTCAATGGTGGATTTCCAGACAAGGGCGGAGCTGAAAGATACCCTTCTTGCCGACACCTACGCGGTTCTGGAGAAGATGTGCGAGGAAGGTCCGAGCGAAGAGGAGATGGACGCGGCGAAAAAATATCTGGTGAAGTCTCACGGCGAAAAAGCCCACAGGGCAAAGGATTCGCTTCAGGAGAAGAACACGGAGACCGAAAAAGCCGTATTCTACGGCGAACTCCCCGACGGGAACTACAGCGCGACAGTGCAGAGTGTCAGCTCCGAAGACATCCGCCGCGCCGCCCGCAAACTCCTTCGCGGCGACCGCCTTGTCGCCGTCTACTGCGAGAGATAAAAATCTACGCAGGGACAAATTCAAGGCGAAGATTTATCTTGAGAGCCTCCGCCAGACGGATAAAGGATGAGAGTTGCATATCTGTTTCACCTTTCTCTATGCGGTTGATATAGGTCCGCTCCCTGCCGATGCTTTCAGCAAGTTCCTTTTGGGTAAGGCCCAACTCCT
>CAYNDY010000116.1:0-6004 GCA_964396105.1 uncultured Muribaculaceae bacterium | reverse complement strand
GCGCCGCCTTCGGAAAGGACCCCGTCAGCGCCGCGTCTTCCGCCGCTTACCTCGGAGCAAATGCGCTCGATAGTCCCTGCGGGGAGCCCGATAATCGCCGCCATAGCGCCGCGCCTTCCCTCGCAGGCTTTCTGCATTGCAAGGGCCCTAACCGAAACGAGCCTCAGAGCGTCCTCAAAATCAAGAGCCCCGGAGACTGCAAGCGCCGAAAACTCTCCGAGGGAGTGTCCCGCCACCATATCCGGCGCGGCTCCGTACTCTTCAACGGCCTTCACCACGCTGTGAAGGAAAACGGCAGGCTGGGTGACACGGGTCTGTTTCAACTCTTCGTCCGTGCCCTCGAACATAATGTCGGTGATTCTGAATCCGAGAATGTCGTTCGCGTTTTCTAGCATTTCGCGTCCTTTTCCGCCCTTGTCGTAAAGGTCTTTGGCCATCCCGGTGAACTGTGCGCCCTGTCCGGGGAATACGTATGCGTGCTTCATCTGTTTCGAGTTTTAATGTTTGTAATCTATTGCGTATTAATACGTTATCTATTGTCGTGGGGTTCTCCCTCCGGAGATGTCCGCCCGCTAAGCCCGGGCTTAAAACAGCCCATAAATTGCGTTCCAAAGGAGAAAGCGGAGGAATTTGCCCACAAGCAGCAGAGCCATCGTCGCCCAGGGGTGGGTTTTGTAGAATCCGAGCGCGATTGCAATCACATCCCCCACAATCGGCACCCAGGCAATCAGGGCGAGCCAGACCCCGTAGCGGTCAATCTTCGCCTTCTGCTTTTCAAGGGTCTCCCTCTTCACCTTGAACCATTTCTCAATCCACTCCCAGCGGCCGATCCAGCCAATCCAGTAGGTCAGAACGCTTCCCAGCCAGTTGCCCACCGTGCCCACCAGAAGACAGCCCCAGGGATCATGGGTGGCGGCAAGCACCGCCAGATAGACCGCGTCCGAACTGAAGGGGATGACGGTGGCGGAGAGAAATGTTCCGATGAACAGCCCTAAGAGCCCAAGTGATTGAAGATCGCCCATCTGTGTGTGTTCTGTCTTTTATTCTGTCGCTTTGTTAACTTAACTTTCGCAAGTGCGAAACTTTAGTTTGTTAAGCGTTTGCCTCAGGCTCCCGCAAAAAATTATCCCCGTTTGTTTTTGAAAAATTCGCTCACAATCGTGCTGCACTCTTCCTCCATAACAGCGGAAGCGACTTCAGTCTTCGGGTGCAGCAGGGAAGGGGTGAATTTCGAATAACCCCGCTTAGGGTCAGCCGCTCCATATACCACCCTTCCTACCTGCGCCCAGTTCATAGCTCCGGCGCACATCGGACACGGCTCCACACTCACATACAGCGTGCATTTGTCGAGGTATTTCCCCCCGCAGGCTTCAGTCGCTGCGGTAAGCGCAATCATCTCGGCGTGGGCGGTGGGGTCGTGAAGGCGCTCTGTCATATTGTGCCCCCGCGCAATAACCCTTCCTCCGCAGACGACAACAGCCCCGATCGGTACCTCGTCCTCTGAGGCGGCATCCCGCGCCTCGGCGAGGGCTTCCTTCATAAAGCGTATGTCCACCTCACTGTCCATAGTTTGAGTCTATATAAGTCTATTCAAATTCCCCTGTGTCATTTCGCGGCTTCGGTCCCGCTCTTCTTTTTAAGATTAAGCTGCGAAAGCACGACGCCCACTGTGCAGATGGCAACTCCCATCCACTGGCGCGGGTTGAGCATCTCCTGCCCGATGAGTCCCGCGATGAGAGCCGAGACCACCGGAATCAGAGCCGAGAAAATGCTCGACTTCGCCACTCCGAGCTTCTTGATTGTCCCCACCCAGAGGCTGAACGCGAGGCTGGAGCACAGAAGCGCAAGGCACAGAATCGGCTTCCACACTTCCCAGCTAAGATATTTTTCCGCGCTGAAGTCGCTGAGCCCCTTGAAAAGAAACAGCGGAAGAAGATACACCGAGCCTATGAGGAACTGATACATAACGATTACCTGGCTCGGGTAGCCTCCGCTGAGCTTCTTGGTGATGCTTGCGTGCCCGACTTCCGAAATCACTGCGACAAGAAGGAAAACCAGCCCCAGGATGAAGTTCTCCCCGAGTTCCCCGCGCGCCATCGCCACGAGCACAATGCCTCCCAGCGACAGCAGGATGCCGAAAATGTTGAGCGGAGTTATCCTCTCTCTGAAAAACAGCAGTCCCGCGAATATGGAAAAAATCGGAATGGTGGCAATCGCCATCGCGCTGATGGTAGGCGACCCCGTTTCCTTTATTCCGTAGGTTTCGCAGAGAAAATAGATGAAAGGTTCGCAGAAGGCAAGCAGCAGGAACCAGGGAATGTCCTTTTTCTCGATCCTGCACAGTTTGCGCGTCAGAAGATTGAGGGCGAAAAGCGCAACTCCGGCAATGAAAATCCTGACAAAGACGAAATAGAATATGGGGATGTTGTTGTTAATCAGACTGTCGGACCAGATGTACGATGCTCCCCACAAAATGACCGCGCTCAGTGAAACTATGTATGTGAGGGCGTTCCCTCCAAAAATCTTCTTGTCCTTTCCCATTTCCATTTCCATTCTATTCCCGTTCCCTAAAGCGGGATAATCCCGCCCCTTCCGGGACTATTTCTTCCTCGGTTTTATTTTTCTGAATTTGAGCCTCAGCACGCCCCAGAACGCTTCTCCGAAGATGCTTCCGCTCATTTTTGAAGTGCCCTCCTTGCGGTCCACAAAGATGATCGGCACCTCCACAATCTTGAATCCCAGCTTGTAGCAGCTGTATTTCATCTCAATCTGGAAACCGTAGCCGTACATACTGATTTTGTCAAGGTCGATGGTCTCAAGAACCCTGCGGCGGTAGCACTTGAAGCCCGCCGTGGTGTCGAAAACCTTCATCCCGAGCACCGTCCTCACATAGACCGAAGCGTAGTAGGACATAATCACGCGTCCGATCGGCCAGTTGATTACGCTGATTCCGTTGCAGTAGCGGGAGCCTATCGCAAGATCCGCCCCGCCCTCCGCACAGGCCGCGTAGAGCCGTGGAAGGTCCGCAGGATTGTGCGAAAAGTCGGCGTCCATTTCGAAAATGTAGTCATATCCCTTCTCAAGAGCCCATTTGAATCCGGTTATATACGCGGTTCCGAGCCCGAGTTTGCCGCTTCTTTCGACAAGAAACAGCCTCCCCGGGAACTCTCCCTGAAGAGTTTGCACAATAAGGGGGGTGCCGTCCGGAGAGCCGTCGTCGATTACAAGGATGTGGTAGTCGCCCTCAAGCGCAAGGATGGCGCGGGTGATACCCTCGATGTTTTCTTTTTCGTTGTAAGTCGGAATAATGACTATTTTCCTGTCCATAACACGTGTTGATTTCAGCCTGCACTGACCTTGAAAACGCCCTCTGGAGGCACCTGCCCGGCAGGCCCAAAAATTCTAAAAGACAAAGGTAACAATTTTTTGAGTTTTTCGGCCGTTACATTATATTTGTATGTTTTTTCAGTGCAAGAAAATTGAAAAAGCAAAGTAAATATATCGGGTACGAAAATAAAACACAATAAATATGAAAAAGTCTTTAAAACTATTTGTCCTTCTGTGCGTTAGCCTTGTGGCGGCTTCCTGCGGCGGTTCCGACTCCGCTCCGGCGGAACAACCCGACGGTGACTTCGTGAACTGGATTGAAGCCTACACCGGGGGACTTGTCTCAAGCAGTTCTACAATAAAAGTGGAGTTTGCATCCACACCGGACACTTCGGTTCCGGCCGGCGATGTGCTGAAATTCTCTCCGTCCCTCAAGGGAGAGGCCCGCTGGGTCGGGGCGCAGATGATTGAATTCATCCCTGAGGAAGATGCGCTGAAGCAGAACCGACAGTACAGGGCGGAACTCGCTCTGGACAAAATCTTCACAATCGAGGACCCGAAACTCAAGACATTTGAGTTCAGTTTCAAAGTCGCTCCCAAGAATGCGACGCTGAGCATCGAAAATGTAAGGGCGGACAGGACGACAGTCACCGTCAACGGTAAAGTCAAACTCAGCGAGGCTGTTCCCGAAACCAGTCTGAAAGAATATCTCTACCTCGAAGGTGATGTGGCCGGAGCTGAAATCACCGTTTCCAGAGTTTCTGACACCGAGTATGACTTCAGCTGCGGGCCTCTTGAGAGAAAGGCCACGGAGGGCAAGCTCACGGTGGTTTTCGACGGTCAGAAAGACAAGTTTGAAAAGACCGTTTCGGTAAGCGTCGCAATCCCCGCAAACTCCGGATTTTCAGTATTTTCCGCGAAAAAAGTCGACGGAACCGAGCCTTATATAGAGGTGGTTCTCTCCCAGCCGCTTGATCCTCTTGCGGACATCAGCGGTCTTTTCACTCTCGAGGGCTGCGGGAAGTACTATACCACATTCAACGGCAACATAGTGAAAGTTATCTATGAAAGGAGGGCCTCCGATGGCAAAATCGAACTCACCGTTTCCGGCCTTCTGAAAGACTCCCAGGGCCTCAAACTCGGCGCGGACTGGACTGCGACATTCGAAAACAACGAGCCCAAGCCACAGGTGGAACTTTTGTGCAGCGGAAGCATCCTTCCGGATGCCGGCTGTCTCGTGCTCCCGTTCCAGGCGGTGAACCTGAGGGCCGTGGATGTGAAGGTCGTGAAAATCTACAAAAACAATATCCTCTCTTTCCTTCAGGACAACGACCTTGACGGAGATTCTCAGATACGCCGCTCCGGCCGTCTTGTCTATAAGAAGACTCTCCCGCTGAACACTGATTCCCACAAAAACCTCCACGAGTGGAACACCTTCTACGCCGACCTTTCCGGTCTTATGAAGCGGGACGGCGGGGCGCTCTATAGGGTAAGCCTTTCCTTCAAGGAGGAATATTCCCTTTACGGAAAGGATGAGTCTACCGCACAAGGCTCTGACGGAGAGTCCCTTACAAAACTCTCCTCAGGCGAAATGACCCCGGAAGACGAGGCCGTGTGGGATGAGCCCGAGACCTACTATTACGATAATTACTACGACTGGTACAAGTACGACTGGCAGGACAGCGACAACCCGCTCACTCCTTCCTATTATATGGTGAGTGACCGTTTTCCGAGCATAAATCTCCTTTCGACAAATCTTGGACTTGTCGCGAAGGCCTCCCGCGGCAATACGTACGATGTCTGGGTCAATGACATCATCTCGACTGCACCTGTCGCCGATGCGGAGGTTACGGCCTACTCTTTCCAGCTCCAGAGCCTCGGAAAGGCCAAAACCGACGTCGAGGGCCACGCGAAGATGTCCCTTGGCGGAAAACCGTTCGTTATTAAGGCTGTTTCCGCCGGAAACGCCTCCTATCTTAAAGTCACTGACTCCGATGTCAACTCTCTGAGCAAATTCGATGTGGGCGGAG
The DNA here is from genome assembly GCA_964396105.1 of uncultured Muribaculaceae bacterium. GTDB lineage: Bacteria > Bacteroidota > Bacteroidia > Bacteroidales > UBA932 > Cryptobacteroides. The sequence continues at coordinate 647 of CAYNDY010000116.1, read as the reverse complement.
AGAAGGTTGAAAAGGGCATAAGGGGCTTCCTTTATGGCGAAAGAGGAGTCTGGAGGCCGGGAGACAAACTCCATCTGGTGCTCATCGCATCAGCTTCCGAGGGCTCGCTTCCCCAGAACCATCCCGCTGTTCTTGAACTCTATACCCCTAAGGGTCAGCTATATACGCGCTCGGTCTGCGCCAAGTCTGTAAACGGCTTCTATGTCTTCGAGGTTCAGACCTCGGAGAGCGATGAAACCGGCACCTACAATGCATACGCAAAGGTCGGCGGAGCAACATTCCATAAATCTCTGCATATCGAGACCATAAAGCCCAACAGATTGAAAATCAATCTTAACATTCCTTCCTCCGGTCTGAAGGCGGGCAAGACGGCGACGCTTGAACTGAGTTCCGCCTGGCTTACGGGTCCCGCTGCGTCAGGGCTTAAGGCCAAAGGCTCCCTTTCTCTGAAACCGGGTTCTTCTTCCCCTTTCGAGGGTTATGAAGGCTATATATTCTCGAACCCTCTTTCCGAGTACAAGAGCTCCGAAGGGGAACTTTTCTCTGTCCGTCTGGACTCCCGCGGAAAGGCTACGGTGAAAGCGGAAGTTCCTGCAGTGAAGGATGCCCCGGGTCTTCTCAAGGCAACGGTGGTAACCAGGGTGGTT
>CAYNDY010000115.1:4789-6015 GCA_964396105.1 uncultured Muribaculaceae bacterium | reverse complement strand
AAACAGAGTTCTACGCCAGCAGGACGAGCACCTGGGCGGCGAGGATGCGGAGGAACATCGAGAGCGGATAGACTGTGGAATAGGCTATCGCGGCTTCGTCGCCCTCGCAGATGGAGTTGCTGTAGGCGAGTGCAGGCGGGTCGGTGGTGGCTCCGGAAATCATTCCTATTATGGAGAAATAGTTGAGGTGGAGCACCAGACGGGCGAAAATCGCCACAACGAGGAGCGGAAGGGTGGAAATTATGAAGGCGTAAAGAATCCACCAGTAGCCGCCGTTCATAATTGTCTGGATGAAGCCGTCACCGGCGCTGATGCCGACTGAGGCGATGAAAAGACAGATGCCCACCTGCCTCATCATAAGGTTCGCGGAGGGAGAGATGCTTGTGCGGAGACCCACCTTCGCGCTGAACGACGCGATGAGGATGGAAACCACGAGCGGACCGCCTGCAAGACCGAGTTTCACAGGAACGGACATACCCGGGAAGAAAATCGGGATGGAACCGAGGAGGACTCCCAGCATAATGCCGAGGAAAACAGGCCCCACATCCGGGGACTGCATCTTCTGAGCCTGCGCCGCGATTTCCTTGCGGTCGATTTTCTGGTCGGCCCTCTGCTCCTTCGCAAGGTCTATGCGGAAGATGAGGCGGATGAATATGATGCTCAGGAGGATGCCCATAACGCCCATAGGGTAGGCGACGGCATATCCGCAGGCGAATTTTGAGTTGTTGAGACCCTCGTTGAGGTCGGAAAATGTCTGCTGGGCGGCGCCGAGACCAGGAGTGTTGGTGACTGAGCCGTAGAGGACGCCGGTCATCGCGAAGAGGTCTTCACCGGTTACGACATGGATGAGCCAGGCCGTGAATGTGCCCAGAACCACAATCGCCGTCGCAAGCAGGTTGAGCGTCACTCCGCCCTTTTTGAAGGAGGAGAAAAAGCGCGGGCCCACCTCAAGACCGATTGAATAGACGAAAAGGATGAGACCGAATTCCTTGACGAAGTGGCAGGTTGTCGGGTCGAGAGTGAAACCGATCTGCCCGAGAAGGATGCCGATGAAAAGAATCCAGGTCACACCGAGTTTGATGCCGCAGATCTTGATTCTGTCGCAGAGAAGACCTGCCGTAATTGTCAGGGCAATCATTACAATCGAGTGCGCGACACCCTGCCCCAAGACCAAATTGTTAAGCCATTCCATAAGACTTTACACTACCTATTATTATATATTCAAC
>CAYNDY010000115.1:0-4689 GCA_964396105.1 uncultured Muribaculaceae bacterium | reverse complement strand
CAAATTGTTAAGCCATTCCATAAGACTTTACACTACCTATTATTATATATTCAACCAAAAAACTACCTGTTTTCGCAGAGGATGCGGATGAATTCCTTCGCGGACTTCTTCTGATAGGAACCTTTCAGGATGTGATATGACCCCTCCATCTTCGCGTCCACTCCCTCGATTGTGAGAGCCTTGAGATAGGGATGCGACTGGATTGCCGCAGAAGAAAGCACCGTGACGAAATTGCTGTTGTACACAAACCTCAGAAGCGGGGTTATGAGGTCGAACTCCACCGCCGGATGGAGGTTCACGCCAGCCTTCGACGAGATCTCGTCAAGCACGTTGCGCGCCTGAAGCCCGGGGGCCGGGAGCGCGAGACGGTGGCGGGAAAGTTCCTCCAGAGTAATCGAATCCTTCCCGGCGAGAGGATGCTCCTTTGACACCACCACGCAGAGATGGTCGTCGAAAAGAGGCTGCGACTCAATCAGAGGGCTTGTCGCCGACGGACGGTAGGAAAGAACGAAGTCCAGTTCGCGGCGAAGAAGCTTGTCCAGGAGCTCTCCCATTGTCTTGTAGTGGATTTCGAGCTCGATTCCGGGATATTGCTCATTGAAGCGGAGTATCGCCCCCACCATCATCAGCGAGAAGGAGTGGGTCACCCCTATCTTGAGCCTTCCGCACTTGAGGGAATTGAGGTCCTTCATCCTCTCGACGCAGTTGTCCGCAAGGCTGAGGGTCTCCTTTGCGAACGGAAGAAGCTCCTCGCCGGCCTCGGTGATTGAGACCGAGTGGCTGTTGCGGGAGAAAAGTTCAACCCCGAGTTCGTCTTCAAGCTGGCGGATTGTCGCGGAAAGCGTGCTCTGGGTGATGCAGAGGGCGGATGCCGCAGACGAGAAGTTCAAAATCTCTGAAAGTTTTACAAAGGCTTGAAGATGACGAAGTTCCATATTCAACAAAAAATGCAGGTATTAACCTGCAAATATAACCAAATTTATTGTTGTCCCCAGTCTCCCGACTATTTCGCGAACGCGTTCTGTCCGTTGTGACGGTGAAAATTGAAATTCATCTTCGGAAGCTCAAAACGAAGCTTGCCAGCCTTTGAAAGAGCGTTGAAGAGTGAGGCAATCATACATACAACTACTAAAAAAAGAAAAATCACCGTTTTCATAACACTAACAATAAAAACACTACCTACTTAAAACCTGTCATTTATATTTCGGGTGCAAAGGTAATGCTGCGCGGCAATCTGTCAAGGCCTTGATAATGATTTATACAATTTGTGGCTATCGGTTTTTTCGATAGCCACAGAATTAAACGGTGTGAACGGCGTGTAAATCAGACAGTTATTTGAGCCAGCCGGCAAGGCGTGGCTTTGCGTACAGATAGTAAAACGCGAGGCCGACCCAGCTCGTGAGGAGCAGCAGGACGATTACAATAATCTTCTTGACTGTGTCTGCATTGATTTTCCAGACATCCACAGCGGCCATAATGGTGAGCACCACGCCGATGATGTAAATGATAGTTCCGATCATAATTGTGAAATTTTATGCAAATATAAGGTGAAAAATGGAAACGAAAAAAAGACGACCGACATTCTGTCGGTCGTCTTTTTTTCGTGCGGATGGCGAGAGTCGAACTCGCACAGGAAAATCTCCCACTACCCCCTCAAAGTAGCGCGTCTACCATTTCGCCACATCCGCTTTTGAATTGGGACTGCAAAGATATAACAAATTTGCAATCCCACAAAATTTTTCAAAGAAAATTTAACTGTTTCGCTGCAATCCGCCCCGAAGAAGCGAGGGGGCGCAGCAATCCGCCCCTATTCTGCTGCGATCGGCTTCCAGTGAACGGTCTTGCCGATACCGAGAACGGATCCGCGCACGTCAAGCATCCCGTCCTTGCCGAACTGGACCGTCGCGTCAACCCTGATTCCACTGGTCGGGTCATAGATTTTTCCCTTCCAGTTCTTCTTCTCGGAGTCGTACTTGAGTGCCCACATAATAATCATCTCGTTGCAAGGCTTGTTGCGGAGGGACTTGTCCGGGTTCTTGGTGTCGAGGTAGATGTTGCCGTTCTTGTCGTACATATTCTTGCACCAATAATTAAGGAAGGTGTATGTGCCGTCCTTGTCCTTGTAGCAGCGGACCTTTGACTGGTCGCCGTTGTAGTCGATGAAATAGTTGCCGACAATCCCGTCTGCGGAATTGTTGCGTGCTTGCTGAGCCGCTGCCTTGTGGCTGCCGAAAAGGCAGACGAGGGCGCTCAGAGCGATGATTGCGATTTTTTTCATATTGTTTTGAATTGTGTTTTTCGGAAAATCTCCGGCCAGTTTCCATATAAAATAAGAAAACCGGGCGCAGGAGGGCGCAATAAATGTACCAAGCGGGGAACCCCCGGCCCGAGGAGGGCAATTCCGCTCCGCAAGCAGAGCCCCCTATGAGAGCAGACCCGCCTCGGCGGCATATTTCATCAGCTCGGCGACGCTCCTCACTTTCAGTTTCTTGAAGATGTTCGCCTTGTGGCCGTCAACCGTGCGGACGGAAATGTGCAGAATGTCAGCAATCTCCTTGGCCGGCCGCCCTTCGCAGCAAAGCCGCACAATCTCCTTCTCGCGGGAGGTGAGTTTCGGCGCAGAGTCCTCCCCCTCGGGAGTCTCGATGCTCTCGGCGATTTCCTTCATCTCCTTGGCCTTGCCGCTGTCCTGAACCTCCTTCATAAGGGCCAGGAGCCTTGTTTTGGCCTCATCGTTCTTTCGGAGGATTTCCGTCTGACGGCGTTTGATGCGGAGCATTCTTGCAAAGATGAACACCATAACCCCAAGAGCCAGAATGACAACGGCGAAGAAGATAATCAGCATCCGCTGGCGCTTGACCCTCGCGTTCTCCTTCTGCAGTTCCATCTCCTTCTGGGCAGTCTGGTACTGAACCTTGAAGTCCTCCACCGCCATCCGGCTCTTCTCCTTGGCAAGATTTTCTGACAAAGTGATGTATTCGTTCAGGACAGAAAGGGCCTCGCTCCTCAGTCCCTCCATCTCCAGAGCCTTTCCAAGCCCCTGGAGCGCCTTTTTCTTCACATAGTCGCTTCCGCAGCCCTCGGCGATGTCAAGCGCCCTTCTGTAGTAGGAGGCGGCATCTGCCCACCTTTGCTGCTTGAAGCTCAGGGCTCCCATCTGGTTGAGGCAGATTGCGGCGGAGACGTGTTTGCCCCCGTTGCATTTCTCCAGCACGGAGAGAGCCTCCCTGTGGGCGTTCCAAGCCTCGTCGTAACGCCCGAGGGCGATAAGGACCGCTCCCATCTGAGTGCGCCGCACCGCGGCCTTGACCGCTCTTCCGTCTTCCTCGTCGATGCTGATTGCCTCCTCTATGTAGGGCAGCGCCTGGGCGGGCTTTTCAAGCGCGAGCCAGATGTCCGACGCGAGGGCGAGCCTCACCGCGAGTCTTGCCCTGTCGCCGCTTTCCCTCTCGTATTCTATTGCAGGCAGGACATATTCAAGCGCCGCCGCAGGGTCTCCCGCGCCGAGATAAAGGCTGGCGAGATTGTTCATAGTGGAGCTCATCGCTCCCCTGTCACCGTTTTTGCGGTCAATCTCATAGACCCGCTGCATATACTCGATTGCCTGCTCGAAAAGTCCTTTCCTCTGGCAGATTACTCCGAGGCTGTTGAGACTGTCGCCAAGAAGAAGCTCGTCACCGCACTGCTCGCTCGCCCCCAGGGCCTGCAGCCCCAGAGCCCAGGCCTCGTCAAAACGGTTGTTGTAGAAAAGGTGGAGAGTCATCGCGTTGAGAACTCCCGCAGTCTCTTCCTCCTGCCCCCTGTGATAGACGACAAGGGTGTCCAGGTCCCCTTCCGCATAAAGATATTTCAGAAGTGAATTTGAAATCTCGGTTCTTTCCCCGCCTTTTGCGTCCTTCCAAAGGGTAAACAGCGAGTCAGCCGCATCCCCCTGGACTTCGGCCGCCCGGGAAAAGGTCGCAAAGTCCCCTCCGAGCAGAAGAAGGAGCGTCGCCGCCCCGTATATAAATATATTATGTAGATTTTCAGTTTTCATCTCTATGCGGTTCTGCCTCATTCAGTTTTTTCACAGGGCATCTCTCCTGGCCACTCCCCCGCCTCAAGCGCAAAACCCTGCAAATTTACTCAAATCCCGCAAATTCTCCAAAAACAGGTGGTTTTACCTATGCCAGGGGGCAAAAACAGGTAATTTTACCTATTTTTTCCCGCCCCCTATCCCCGTAACTTTGCCGAGCAGTTGGGAATTGGACTGAGAAAAATCATCTAAACTTCAATCAATATGAAACACATTTTAAAAAACACTCTTTTGCTGCTCTCGGCCGCCATTATTGTTCTTGAGGGTTGCGGCAAGCTGAATGAGGAAATTGCCGGACTTCGCTCCGAGATTGGCACTCTTACCGAGAGGGTCGACGCCATCGAAAACACTCAGATTAAGGCTCTTGACGAGCAGATTGCCTCCATTGAGAAGGAAGTCGCTTCGCTCCAGGCAGCGGACAAGGTCCTTTCGGATGATGTGAGCGAGCTTGATGGCAAGATGGAGGTGGTGACCTCAGACCTTGCAACGCTCAAGAACTCCGTTTCCGCTCTCGACGCGTCTTCGGAGGAACTTTCCGGGAAAATCGATGCCATAAACACCAAGATTTCCCAGATGGAGACAAAGATTACCTCCATCCTTTCGAGCATCGAAGA
>CAYNDY010000114.1:0-6027 GCA_964396105.1 uncultured Muribaculaceae bacterium | reverse complement strand
CTTTCGGGCTCGGAAGCTATGTTCCCTACTCCGGCCTCCGAAGCCATTCGGGTAACCCCCGCAAGCCAGGCCTCGTGGTCATAGTCAGCATCGACGATTTCCAGTCCCAGCGAAGCGGCATAGCGCGAGCACTCGTTTTTCCGGATGAGGTATTCTTCCTCGGGGTAGATGTTGGGGTTGCAGTAATATATAACCGGGGTAATCCCGCTCCGGAGCAGACATTCCACAATCGCCGAAGAGCAAGGCGCGCAGCAGGTGTGCAGCAGCACCCTCGCCGCTCCCCCCGGAGCCGTAACCGTTAAACCTTCCGTTTTCATACTGAGTTCCCTCACTTTTTCCGTAATTAACAGGGCAAATATACCCATAATTGCGGAATGAGTTCTACAGTTTCGCAGCAACAATGTTTTTCATTCCACGCGCTCAGAATCAGCTGGAAACCTGAACCCAGGTTCTCGCCGTCAGTCAATGATTTATTCTGCGGAATGCTCCCCTATCATCGGGAACTCTGTTATCCTGAGTGTGGTGCAGCCGTATGGAATCAGCTCTATACGTTCCGCCTCACTGTCTGCCCAAGGATTACACATTATGCTATAAGGCAGCGGACCGGCCATTTTGTTGTATTCGTGCCAACCAGTGTATCTGACCGCATCGGTGAATATGCTACACGGAGCATTCTCCTCGTTCCACGGGAAGGATTTGTCGGAAGCACTGTTGTACTGGAATACATACTGATTGTTAAGTTTATCGTCTGAGCACTGCAAAAGAGCATAGTTCCACGGAGATTTTGCTGTATATTGCAAGTAGCTTTTCCCCTGTGACGGCATGTCGGAGCCTATTTTCACAAGCTTCTCCTCTGAGTCAATCTTGAGCGCATATACCAGAGGCCCTCTTTCCACAGCGCGTGAATTCTCCTTCCAGACACTCAGGCGCACTTCAGGAGTAAAGTCGAGTGAAAGGACATCTCCCGCTTTCCAAGTTCTCCAGACTGTCACAAGGTTATCAGAATCAGACACGAAATCCAAGCTTGCACCATTAATGCAAATCGATGTGTTGACACTCCACTGAGGGATACGCACAACAAACGGGAAGTCGGTCTCACGGGAAATCTCGTCTATGACAAATGAAACTTTGTCCCCGAACGGATACTCAGTAATTTCCGAAATCTTAACATCCACACCATCGGCCACTTTGGCGCTCACGTGACTTGGGGAGTACACCGTTGCGGCAAGTCCGCCGTTTCCGGTAGCATACCAAAGATTCTGGGTGAACTTCGGCCAGCCCTGATGCATATTGGAAGTACAGCAAGGATAACCGGTCAGAAGTCCAAAGCAATTGTCAAGGCCGGAATGATTTACGTCGAAATTAGATTCCCGCTCCACCACGCTTATCTGATTAACCTGCTGGAAATACTGTCTCGCACAATAGTCGTCAGTGGTTTGCGCTGGGAGCGCATTGAATGCCACCCGTTCAAGTTTTTCTGCAAATCTTGGATTGCCGGTTATGCGGTACATCATCTCAAGAGAATACATAAACTCCACAATCTCGCAAAGCTCAATCCCCTGAGTCGGGTCGTTGCCGTGAATCGCCTCGTCGCCGCTGAACATCCCGTTCGGATATCCTTGATATTTTTCCAGGTCATCCAGGGCGCAGTCAAGGGCCTCAAGATACTTCGGGTCGTGGTCATACTGCCAGTAAACTATCGGGGTCTTAATACCCTGAGCCAAATTGACGCAATGTATTGTCCCCACTCTTGTAAGCTTGTCGCGGGAAAGGAACATCTCCGTAAATGGTTCGGTCTGCCGATAGATAAGGTCTCCCAGTTCAAGAAGGCTCTTATCTTTGGTGATGGAATACAGCCAATAGACAGCGCTTAGATTTTCGCTGCCGCGATGCCTTGCCCAGAAAGTCCAATAATCAAGAGGCTTTTCTTCAAGGGTGGAGAGCTGATAATGGAAATACTTGGTCATCAGATCTATAACCCTTTCGTCTCCAGTGGCGGAGTAGTGCTGCTGAAGGATTTTCAAGACGACCATTCTTGGCCACCAATCCTGACAATTGTCCCTTTGGAGACCCGGTTCTGGAGAATAGTCCACACAGGGGCCGAACTGCCCGTTATCCTTACCGCTTGAAAGGATCCATTCTATCCATGGCGAAACTTTAGCCTTAAGTGCGTCGTCATCAAGGATATAAGCAAGAGGAAGAAGGCCATCAATCCAATACGGCCCTCTCTCCCACTGATCGCCATCGCCGCCCAGCCAACCGTTTCTCTTGCCCATTACCTCCGGATAGAGTTCATCGAGATGTCCTGTGGCGCCATCCTTCTGCCTTACCAGCATCTCACGAAGCCAGCCGTCAGCGGATATGCTGCCCAGAGGAAGTTCTATGAAGCGGGCCGGATAGAGAGGAGACGCGTTGTTTGCATAGTTGACATTCCCCTCGTGACTGGTGCAGGAGGAGATTCCGACAAGGATAGCGAAGGCGTAAACTAACGTTGTTTTCAGGTTCATACAGAATTTGTTTCGTTACAAAATTAAAACTTAATTGCGGACTGCCAGGCAGGGGCTCGACCTCATCTACGATTCCTAAAACTCTTCTACGACATTTTAACAGGCAAGATATTGCCTTAAGCGATAATAACATTCCATTGCTTTCAACAACGATAGCCCGTTCCGAATCAGGTTCTTCGGCTTATCTGCCGCTGCGGGAAATTAGGGCCTTCAGGCGGGAGTTGAACGGGGTGGCCTTCAGGAGGTCTTCCAGCGGGATGTGGAGGCGGTAGCGCCAGTAGTGGCGGCTGTCGGCGGGGATGTTTATGCGCTCGGTGTGCGGATCCGGGGCGCGAAGGGCAGCGTCGATGGAGAGATAGTCCTGAAGCGGGAGGATTGTCAGCATTGCCGGGGAATCCAGATGGTCTTTCACTATTTTCTCGCAGAGCCACGGTTCGCACTCCTTAGGGGCATTCCCTTCCTGGCCCAGAAGGCGGAAAAACCTCGCTGAAGCCTCCCTGTCCTCTTCCCACCAGGCCCTCAGAGGGTTCATATCGTGGGTGGAAGTGGTGCAGACGCAGAGGTACGGGTAGTGTTTCGGGTCGGCGAACTCCTCTCCGAAGGTCTTCGGCATCCGCTGGATTTCGAGCGAAAGGATTTTCAGCTCCGCCATCACCGAAGCGACGCAGTCCGGAATCATTCCGAGGTCCTCCCCGCAGGAAAGCATCTGGGTCGCGTGGAGAAGGGCCGGGAGCTTGCGGAGGGCGTTCTCCTTCCAGAAATCGTTGTGGCGGCGGTAGAAAAAGTCGTCGTGGATGCGGTTGAACGCGGCCTGGCGGTGAGGGTCGAGGGCGCGGTAGGTCGGAGTGTTCTGAGCAGCTATTCTCGGGTGCCAGTAGCCTTTCATCAGGGGGTCCTCAACGAAAAGAACATCCGTCGGATCATCGGCCGGAGGAGTTACGAACGCGCCTGAAGCGACATCGAAGCCGTCGAAGGCGAGTTCCTCCGCAGGGTACGGGAGGGCGGGGTTGAAATGGCCCAGTAGGCCGCTCTTAACCCCTACAGGGATTTCCCAAATGCGGAAAAATCCGAGAATGTGGTCTATTCTGAAAAGGTCGAAATACTCGCTCATCTTCCTCATCCTCGCCTTCCACCACGCGTAGCCGTCCCGGGCCATCTCACTCCAGTTGTAGGTCGGGAAGCCCCAGTTCTGCCCGTCGGCGGCAAAGGCGTCAGGCGGTGCGCCCGCGGACTCGTCCATATTGAAAAGCCTCGGGAACTGCCAGGCATCCACGCTGGTGCGGGAAATTCCGATCGGAAGGTCGCCCTTGAGGACTACTCCCTTCGAGTGAGCGTATGCGCAGACCTCTGAGAGCTGGCGGTCGAGATGGTACTGGAGGAAGCAGTAGAACTGAACCTCACAGGGGTGAGCGGCCTCGTAGTCGGCGACTTTCTTCTGGGAAAACTTTGCGTAGCCTTTCCACTGCTTGAAATCCGCTGTTCCGAACTCGTCCCTTAGGGCGCAGAAAACGGCGTATGGGCGCAGCCAGAAGGCATTGCGGGAGTAAAAGTCCTTGTAGCTTTCGGTTGCGGAAAGTTTCTTGAAATCCCTGGCGAACGCTCCCCTAAGAAGACGGATCTTCTCCGCGTTCACCCTCTCGTAGTCAATCTGCTCAAGGGCGTTGAGTTCACTCTGGAGCGCCCTGAAAGCCTCATCGGCCTTCACTCCGGCTTCCTCCAGATGAAGGAACTGCGGATGAAGGGCGAAGGTGGAATTGGCGTTGTAGGGGTATGAGTCCGTCCAGGTGCGGGTCATCGTTGTGTCGTTAACGGGGAGAAGCTGGATGACGCACTGCCCCGTTTCGGCAGCCCAGTCGACAAGTTTTTTAATATCCCTGAACTCTCCCACGCCAAAATCATCTTCTGTGCGAAGAGAAAAGACCGGGACTGCCACTCCAGCTCCCCTCCAGCGTCGGAGGCCGAAGCGGTGGGCGATGTCGGCAATGACCGTGAATCCGTCCCCGGAGACTGTGCAGACCCGGTTTTCGCCTTCTTCCCACTGGATGGGGGCAAGGGTCGCGCGGTCTGCTATAACGAGTTTATATTCAAAATCCTCCTCGGCGTCCACTGCGATTTTCCACTGCGGGAAGCTGCTGTCGTCAAGCGGAGTCATCTTCCGCCAGTTGTCCATCCCCTCGCCCGTTCCGGCGATGCAGAGAACTTCGTCCTTGCCCACCACCGGGACATTCACGACAAGAAGAGTGGTGCCGTTTTCGCCGCGGGCCTTTGACGCTGCGCCTGAGGGCTGTGCCGAGGCCGCTGCGCCCACGGATTCGTCAGCTGAGGCCGTGCGGGAGAAAATACCCCCGGTGAAGGCTGAGGAATAGAACGGAGCGTCCTCGGGGGCGTCCTGCCAACGTTCGCGGATGGTGATGGAGGTGGAAGATGCAACTCCCGAAAGCGGAAGGGAGTGGTGGCGCCATTCCCTGCGGATGACCTCCCCGTCCCTAAGGACCTTGAAACGGTAGTTCTCCAGAGCCTCCGCCCGTACATTTTTCAGCGTCACGCCCCATCTTCCGAGGCCTGTGCAGCGCATAGGTATTTCTTTTTTGCCAAAATTCAGCACGAGGGACTCCCCCCAGCGGGTGCTGTATTCGAGTGATATGGTTATTGTCATATTGGTTTTATAGTTTGTGTGTGGTTATTATCAAAGTTGCGGTTTATACCCGAGTCCGCTGATTTTCAAAAGCATAGCCTCGCTATCCCTTCTTTTTCAGTTTGCTCCAGTTCAAAACCGGTAACAAAGTTGCCAAAAAAGCTGCAACTATCCAAAAAATTGAGACGGCCGTAAAGTCGCTTCCACCCTCCTGGATGAGGTAGCCGCTCGCGATGTCCTGGATGGAGGCGGCGATGTAGCTCGAAATCCCCACCACCCCGAGGGCGGCCCCGGTTGCCTTTCGCGGCACGATGTCGATTGCCATAAGGCCCGCCACGATGCAGTAGAGCACTCCCATCGCGAAGTTGAACACGGTGACATAGAGCGTATTAAGAACAAATCCGCCGCCTGTAAAAAGGAAAAGACAGAGAGTCGCTATGCCGAGAATGCCCGAAAGCAGGGCCGGCCACATCCTGTCCCCCTTGAAAATGCGGTCCGAAATCCATCCGGCCGACACCGTGCCGAGAAGTCCCCCCACAAGAGCCGCGACGGCGATGATTCCCGAAGCCTCGGCGAGAGGAAAATCCTTTGCCTTCTGAAGGAAAAGAACGCCCCAACCAGTTATGGCATACTTAGTTATATATATGAATGCCGAGGATGCGGCAATGACCCATATCCCCGGATGGCGAAGCACCCTCCTTTGGAGAATGCGCGTGCGGAGTTTGTCCTCGGGTTTCATTTCCTCGCCGGAGAGCGTCTGGACGGAAGGGAGTCCGCAGCTTTCGGGAGTGTCCTTCACCGTGAGGAATATAAGAAGTGAGCCCGCGAAACCTATGACCGCGGCCAGAAGGAAACCCCATTCCCAGCCCCAGCGTGCAACAACCG
>CAYNDY010000113.1:1827-6053 GCA_964396105.1 uncultured Muribaculaceae bacterium | reverse complement strand
CGGGGGCGAAGACTTCGCGGGCGGCCTTCTGGATGTCTTCGGAGGTGACTTCCTCGATGACACGGCGGGTGTAGTCGTCGCTTTGGACTTTTCCGAATGCGAGCAGGCTTTTCCCCATCGCAAGCGCCTGGCTTTCACCGTTTTCGGCCGCCACGGTGAGCTGGCCTATAAGCTGCTTTTTCGCCGCCTTGAGGCTTCTCGGGGTGAGCGGAACCTTCTGGAGACGCTCTATTTCCTCTCCCGCCGCCGCGATGCACTCTTCGAGTTTGTCCCTGTCGCAGCCGAAGCACACGGCGACAATCCCGCTGTCGGCGTACTGGGTGTAGCAGCATTCGACATTATAGACCCAGCCTTTCTTTTCGCGAAGCTTTGAGTTGAGACGGGAGTTTGTGGCGGGGCCTCCGAGAATGTTCACCATCACGCTCGTTGCAATCCTTTCCTTTTCCCGGCGGAGCGAGGGCGCCGTGGCCCCGATGATGCAGTTGGCCTGGTGGCTGTGGCGGTTGACGGTCTTTGAGAATATCCTGCCCTCAAAATCCGGGGTTATGTCCGTCTGGCGCTCTTCAGTGGTTATATTTTCTTCATCCCGGGTCATTCCCCCCGCACATTCCTCCGACTCTCCGGCGGCGCCAACCTCGCAGGCACCCTTTCCCGCGTCCTCCCCGGCTTTCCCGAAGTATTTGAGCGAGAGCCGCTCCACCATCTTCGCCGCCTCCCCGTCAGCAAGAGGGGAGACCACCGTGAACGCCATCCGCTCCGGGCGGAAAAATGTCCGCACGAAACTCTGAAGCTCCTCCGGGGTGATTTTCTTTACTGACGCAGGCGTGCCGAGCACATTGCCGCTGAGGGGATGCCCCTCGAAAAGCAGGCTCTCGAAACGGTCGTAGATGTCGTCGGCGGGGGAGTCCTTGTATGAGGCAATCTCGTCAATGACAACGGTCTTCTCGGTTTCCACTTCCTTCAGCGGAAAAGTCGGCTGCGAGGCGAGCTCGAAAAGCAGTCCCGCCGCCTTCTCGATGTCCTCCTTGAGCACGGTCGAGTGCAGGACAATCTCCTCCTTGGTGGTGTAGGCGTTGAGCTCCCCGCCGAGTTTTTCAAGATAGCCGTTGATGACCCCGGCGCTTTTGCCTGTGGTGCCTTTGAAAAGTGTATGTTCCACAAAATGGGCTGTCCCGCTGTGGAACCTGCCCCCTTTTGTCCTGCTACATTCCCTCACATCCTCCTCCCTCGTGCCGCATCGGATGCTGAGGGCGCAATATGCCACCCTCTGCCCTTCCTGCTCTACGGCAAAATTAAGTCCGTTGGATGTTTTGGAATATAGCATAATGTTGATTATTAAATGCTTATGGGATTATATCCTTATATATGCAAGAATATAACCCCAAATGAATCCGGATTTATCAATTATTTCTTAAAGGCGGCGAATTTCTTCAGTTCGGAAGCGGAGAATCCGCAGTCCTCGTTCTTGCCGACGAGAATTTTCTTGTAGTAGTAGATCCTGTGGTCGCCCGCTCCGATGAGGAACTTGTAGTAGTAGGAACCCTTCACCGGATTTGCCGGAATGACCGAGTAGGAAACCACCGTGTTCTCCTTTTCGGCGTCAACAATTTCGTCAGCATCGTCGTCCTCGACGATTGAAATGCCTTTCGCTGCGGCCGCAGCCTTGTCGGCGTCAGTCACTTTCGCTCCGAGGTCGCCCTCTGCGATGACTATGTCCATCTTGGAGATTTTCCTGGTGTCGAGATTGTACACTCCCAGTCCGCCGTAGGCGTCGGTGTCCCTCTCGGTGGAGTCGGAAATGTAGCCCTGCATTATGTCGATGACGGCAGGAAGGAAGGTGAATTCGCGCCCTGAAGACTCCTGAACGCTGCTAAGAGGGAACGAGCAGGCCTCCAGCATCTTGTCAATGCCCTTTTCGGCATCCTTTCCGCCCTTTACGACCGTAAGGAAACTTACCCCCGGCTCCACTTCTTTTTTGAACTGGCCGGCGGTCTCAAGGAGGAAATAGTAGTCGGAGTTGGTCTTGTTCGCCTCGAAATCCTCGAGGGTGCAGAACTCGTACGGGGAAAGAGTCCAGCGGGAACTGATTTCTTCTTTCAACATATTGTCCATCATCGGGTTACCGCTCAGGACAACTTTCATAATCTTCTGCGGGAAGTCGCTCAGCTGCACTTTTTTAGTGGTAATCTGGGCCTGTGCGCCCGCAAAAACGGGGAGCAGCATCAGCGCTGCAATTATTGTCAATGTCTTTTTCATAATTGTGCAAAGGTACTAATTTTAACTTTCATTATAACTAAGTCGTACAGACTGTCTTAAAAGGATGAAGTACAAGGCTTGCGACGACGCAAAAACCGCAGCAACCTGTTGGTTGTGAGGATTTTTGCTAGGAGCATAACGCAGTAATTCGCCTTTTAAGGCGGTCTGTTAGCAAGTTTCGTGCAGATTTGCTATCTTTGCAGGTTGGATGTTTAAAAAATAAATATGGAACAGTACATCGTTTCGGCTCGCAAATATCGCCCGGACAATTTCGGCACGCTCATCGGCCAGGACAACATAGCCCGCACCCTCAAAAACTCCATTCTGAGGGGACAGCTTGCGCACGCCTACCTCTTCTGCGGCCCTCGCGGAGTGGGCAAAACCACCACGGCCCGCATCTTCGCGAAGATGATAAACTGCTCCAACCCTTCCGCGGATATGGAGCCGTGCGGCGAGTGCGAGTCCTGCAAATCCTTCGCTGAAGGCCGTTCCTACTGCATCCACGAGCTTGATGCCGCCTCCAACAACGGTGTTGAGGACATCAAGAACCTGATGGACCAGGTGAGAGTTCCCCCTCAGGTGGGAAAATACAGCGTCTATATAATCGACGAGGTGCATATGCTCTCATCCCAGGCCTTCAACGCCTTCCTTAAAACCCTTGAGGAGCCGCCTGCACACGCGATTTTCATCCTTGCGACCACCGAGAAGCACAAGATTCTTCCGACCATCCTCTCCCGTTGCCAGACCTACGATTTCAACCGCATCGGGGTGGACGACATTGTGAAGAACCTCCGGATGGTGGCCGGGAAAGAGGGAATCAACATCGACGACGAGTCTCTCCACGTCATCGCCCACAAGGCGGACGGCGCTATGAGGGACGCCCTCACCATTTTCGACCAGACGGTGGCCTTCTGCGGCACTGACGTGAAATATGCGGATGTAATCCGTAACCTCAATGTGCTCGACTACGAGTACAGCTTCTCCCTTGTGGACCATTTCCTCACTGGGGACTATGCGTTCTGCTTCAAGACTTTCGACGAGATTCTCTCCAAGGGCTTCAACGCCCTGCATTTCGTGGGGGCGCTCTCTTCGCACCTTAGGGACCTCATCGTGTCCAAGGCCGGCGGGCTTGAAGCCCTGCTGGAGCTTCCCGCTTCGCTCAAGGCGCGCTACGCCGAGCAGGCTTCAAGGTGCTCCACGGCGTTCCTCTACGAGGCCCTTGCCATCACCACATCCTGTGAAAGCGCCTACAAGGCGGCGGTCAATCCGCGCCTTCACATTGAGTTCGCCCTGATGCGGCTCTGCTACATAACTTCGCGTCCCGAGGGCGGCGCCCCTGTCTCGGCGGCAGGCTCTCAAAGTGCAGCAGCCTCGCAGAGCGCCCCGGCAGTTCCAAAGGCAGCTCCGGCCTCTCAGCAGGGTGCCCCCGCAGCGGCATCCCGTCCAAGCGCTCCGGTTCAGCCGACACCTCAGTCGCAGCCCGCTCCTGTCTCTCAGCCTGCTCCCGCTTCTGCAACCCCTGAACCCGCACCAGCCCCGGCTCCGCGCGCAAGGCGCACCGGCCGCTCCGGCGGCGGAATGTCGATGGCCGCGATGCTCGGACAGGACGAAAAGGCCGCCCCGGCAGACTCAGCCTCCGCAGCCCCTGCCGCACTTCCTTCAGACGAGGCCCTGAGCACAAACTGGCCGTCCCTTGCCGCGCTCTACAGCTCCAAGCCGCGCCTTTTCAATATGCTCAGCACCTCCAAACTCGACATCGAGGAGACTGAAGGCAAAAAGAAAATCACCTTCCAGGTGGTGAACCAGGCCCAGAAAGAGTGGGTGGAATCCAAGCTTCTCCACGAACTCGAAACTTCCTTCCGCAGCATCTGCGGCACCCAGGCCATCATTCTCGCCGTCGAGGTCATCCCGATGGCCGAGACAGCCCCGGGCGCCTATATGCCCAGCGACAAGGCCAAGGTCCTGATGAG
>CAYNDY010000113.1:0-1727 GCA_964396105.1 uncultured Muribaculaceae bacterium | reverse complement strand
AGATATTTGAATTGTACAAAATACAGATAGAGCGATGAAACTGCGTTGCGAAAACCTCGTAAAGAAATATGGCGTAAGAACCGTCGTCAAAGGCGTTTCGATGGAAGTAGAACAGGGCGAAATCGTCGGATTCCTCGGCCCGAACGGCGCCGGCAAGACCACCTCGTTCTATATGATTACGGGTCTCGTGGTCCCGAACGAAGGCCGCATATTCCTTGACGACGAGGAAATCACGGGCCTCCCGATGTACAAAAGGGCGCAGAAGGGAGTGGGCTACCTCGCCCAGGAAGCTTCCGTGTTCAGAAAAATGTCCGTCGAAGACAACATAATGTCCGTGATGGAGATGTCCTCCCAGTTCACCAAGGCCCAGAGAAAAGAACGCCTGGAGAACCTTCTCGACGAGTTCAACCTCCACAAGGTCCGCAAAAGCTACGGTAACCAGCTCTCGGGAGGCGAAAGAAGGCGCTGCGAAATCGCAAGAGCCCTTGCCATAGACCCGAAATTCATCCTCCTCGACGAGCCGTTCGCCGGAGTTGACCCTATCGCCGTCGAAGACATCCAGTACATCATCGCGAAGCTCAAATACAAGAACATAGGAGTCATAATCACCGACCACAATGTGGGTGAGACCCTCGCCATCATAGACCGCGCCTACCTTCTCTACGAAGGCACAATCCTCCAGGCCGGCACCCCGGAGGCCCTCGCCGCCGACGACGAAGTCCGCACCAAATACCTCGGTTCCAACTTCATCCTCAAGCGTTCCGACGCCTTCGACCGCGCCGAAAAAGAGCTCCACATAAAATAAAGGAACCCCCACCAATTAAAAATAGAGCGTTACAAACGCTCAAAAGTCCGCTAAAGCGGACGCGTGGAGAGAGCGAAGCGGGGGAAGTGAATGGGGCGAACGGAGCGCCACTCCCCCTGCAGAGGGGGCTGGGGGGTGTATGAAGTACGAGCAGACGTTAGTCTGCTCATCCACCAATTAAAAATAGAGCGTCAGAGGCGCTCTATTTTTAATTGGTGGATGTCGTAGCAATTGTCTTTCATACAAAGGAAAATGCTGACGAGGAAAGTCTCGCCGCCGGCCTTGAGATGCCCCAGCGCGTATTTCACGTTCGACTGGGCGGCCTTGTGGGTGATTTCGAAGGAGCGGGGGGAATAGGTGTTGTAGAACGCCCTGAGAATCTGTTTCGCCTGAGACTTCGAGCAGGTGTTCGACTCCCCGAGAATCGAAATTTCTATGCTGTTTGAAAACCAGGCTGAAAGTTTTTCCGCGTCTCCGTTGCCGAGATATTTCGCAATCGGGACGAAAACATCGAAGGAGCCCGCCTGAGTCTGCGTGAGGCTCATTGTGGATGCGCTGGAAACGCCCCCGAGGGATGAGACGCGCACAAGAGTCTGAGCCCCAGCGTTTTGCGCGCCAAGACCCATCAAAATCGCGGCTGCAACGCCGCAGAATCCTATTTTTCTCGTACTTGTCATAATCAAATTTCCAAAGCGGATTGCTCTCTTATCAAATACTGAGCCAAGATTCCTTTTCGTCCCGTCGGAGTTCTCAAAATCCCCCTCTTTCACACATACGGACTTTTTCATTAAATTTGCAGGTTGTTTTGGTTTTTCCGGGGCAAGTCGAGACTCCCCGGGGCAGATACGGCAGAAAATTATGGAAAAAAAATATCTCAGCAACAGGACATTCTGGTGGATATTCGCCTTGGGACTCGCCCTTG
>CAYNDY010000112.1:0-6080 GCA_964396105.1 uncultured Muribaculaceae bacterium | reverse complement strand
GCTGTGGAGTAATCCTCGGCGTCCTTGCGGACTGAGGCGGGGATTGGGGTGCGGGCATAAATGCAGGTCGTCGCGAAAAAGGCCGACGCAACACCCTCTCACGCCTGCGCAAAAGCGGCTACAAAATCTCGGATGCGTGACGGAATTTACGGCAAGGTACAAAACGCGGAATCAATTCCCCAATTTTTGTGAGCCGCGGAGCGATTTTTCAAAATATAATTTATAAATTTGTATCGTAGATTCAAAATTAAACTTTGAAAAATACCTCATGATTAGCATTGATTTACTCAAACAGGTCTTGGCATCAAACCAGAAAGATGTTGAAAACTATAGGGTTGTCTCCCGGCAGTTGCCTGAAGACAATTTCTCCTGCCGTGTCTTTGTGGGAGTCCGTCGTGCAGGCAAATCATTTATGCTCTATCAGAAAATGCAGCAGATGCTCTCCTCCGGGCACGGATGGGACGGGATGCTTTATCTTAATTTCGAGGACGACCGTCTGGCTCAATTTGAGACATCCGACTTCGAAAAAATACTGGAAGCTCATTCGGAAATGTATGCGTGCCGTCCGATGCTGTTTCTGGATGAAATCCAGAATATCGCCGGGTGGGAAAAATTCGCCAGGAGGATGGCCGATGCCAAATACTCCGTGTGGATTACGGGCAGCAATGCCAAGATGCTCTCCGGCGAGATTATGACCACTCTGGGCGGCCGTTATCTGGCGACGGAAGTCTATCCGTACAGCTTTAAAGAGTGTCTGGACATATCCGCTGTCCCTTATGACGAGAGGGCAACGTTGGCCACGGAGTCCCGTGCCGCCATACTGCGCGAGTGGAATGAATATCTGCTCTGGGGCGGACTTCCGGAGTCGGTGGGACTGCCCGTCAAGCGGGACTACCTGAGCAGCACATTTCAGAAGATTTATCTCGGCGACATCGCAAGCCGCAACAAAGTTCCCAATCCCGCTCTGCTGCATCTGCTCCTGAAGAAATTATCCGAGTGCGTCTGCCATCCGGTGTCATATAACCGGTTATCCCACATTCTCTCGTCAGTGAGCGGAAAAATAACGATGCCGACTGTCAGCAAGTATATCGAGATGAGCGAAGCGGCGTGGCTTCTTCTGCGCCTGAGAAACATCTCGGCCCCCTTCGCGGAAAAAGAAACAGCCTGCAAGTATTATTTCATTGACAACGGCATACTTAACCTTTTCCTTTTGAACGGAGAGACAGCCCTGCTCGAAAATGCTGTCGCTCTCGCGCTTTTCAGAAAATATGGGCACGATCTTGACAATGAGCGGGTATTCTTTTACAATGGGAAAGTGGAAGTGGATTTCTATGTTCCTGAAGACGGACTGGCCATTCAAGCCTCATACAGCATTACCCAGTCTTCCGATACATTCGACAGGGAAGTGGAGGCATTGCGGAAATTCCCTAAACTGTACCCCTGCAAGCGCCGTCTGATTCTTACGAACAACGAATCAGGAACAGTCACAGACCAATTCGGCACCATCGAGATAATTCCGCTCTGGAAATGGCTGCTTAAACCCTGAGCCATCCGGGCTGTCCCTACGCCTGCGCGACCGCCCAGCCGTCAAGGGTGCGGGCTGCGGAGTCACAGAATCGCAGCCTGAAGACCGCGGTTTAACCCGGGTTTAACCGCGCTTCTGAGAAAATTTCTGAAAAAAGTTGAAAATTTTTCGATGAAACGATATAAAAAATTTTGGTTTCGATTGTTAAGAAAACTGGCCTCCCAACTTTGATTTTTTAACCAAATTTTTGAAAATTCCTCGCGCCTCTTTTGCAAGTCGCTGAAACTCAAAGTTCACAAGATTTGCATTTGTGAAATTTATACTCTACATTTGCAGTTCGCACGCATCAATATATGCCCGTTTTTTAGTGCAGTGTCGGGCAGGGGAGGCAGGCGTGCGCCATCTCAGAGTAAAGAAATGACGCAAATAGGGCCTCTAAAATGATGTGTTTGACCAGGCTGTTCAAGTTTCGCAGAAACTTGACAAGGGCTTCTGCCCGCCGGCCCAGGGGGCCGAAAAAATCCCCCTGACAGGGGGTGCAGGGGGTTCAGATAAAAAAGAGGGAAGGCTTGTGTGAGAGAAAAAGTGCGTGAGATTTGAGAGTTTGATTAGAGGGATGAGGTTTATTTGGATACTGGTGAAACTTAGGTAAGACTATAGTTATTAGGTATTATATATGTTTAACAATCTATTGAGCTAATGTATGAGTAAGAAATTATTCTCATTCGCGCTGTGCCTGCTCATCGGGGCGGGTGCGGCATTCGCCCAAACCGTCAAGTTGTCCGGAACTGTTACGGACCCCAGCGGTGAGGCAGTAGTCAGCGCTGCTGTCCAGCTCAAGGGCAGCACAAGTGTTTACACTATGACTGACGCAGTCGGTGATTACACCCTGTCAGTCCCTTCAAATGGCGTCATCACCGTCAGCTGTCTCGGTTTCGTTCAGAAAGAGATTGCTGTGAACGGAAGAGCGCACATCGACATCACCCTCGAACCTGACTCTCAGGTTCTTGACGACGTCATCGTCGTCGCTTACGGAACTGTCCGCAGGGAAGCGAACACCGGTTCCGTCACTTCAGTCAAGAACGAACAGCTCGCCCAGGTCCCGGCAACATCAGTCGACAAGATGCTTGCAGGTAAACTCGCCGGCGTGACAATAACCTCAGGATCAGGTCAGCCTGGTTCAACCTCCACCATCCGTGTCAGGGGTACTTCCTCAATCAATGCAGGCAGCGAGCCTCTTTGGGTTGTCGACGGTATTCCTGTGATGTCCAGCGACTTCCGTTCGATGTCAAACAACGGTGACAACGGCGGATCTTCCACAACATTCCTTAACCCTAACGACATCGAGTCCATCACCGTCCTCAAGGACGCCGCTGCGGCTTCAGTCTATGGATCAAGGGCAGCGAACGGAGTCGTGCTCGTCACCACCAAGAGCGGAAAGAGCGGCAAGGCTCGTTTCACCGCAAGGGCAAAATTCGGCGCACAGCAGCTTATCAACGACCATAACCTCCGTCCTCTCACAGGCCAGGAGCTCATTAACTATCGTCGTGATGCCGCCATCAACGCAGGCTACAACCCTGATGACCCGACTTCCGACTACTACTATCCTCAGTCCCTTCTTGAGAACGGCACAACCAACTGGTATGACGCCCTCACCAAGATCGGTACCCTTCAGGAATATGAAATCAACGCATCCGGCGGAAACGACAAGGGTTCTTTCTACTCTTCAGTTTCATACCACAAAAACGACGGTGTGTTCTATGGCGTTGACTATCAGAGGTTCACTGCCCGCATAAATGCGGATTACAACCTCACAAAGACCCTCAGGGCAGGTGCGAAAATCAATGCAAGCTACTCAGACGCCAACTCAGGCCAGATGGGTGACCTCTACTACTCCAACCCTACCGTTGCAATGTGGACCATCCTTCCGTGGACCCCTATGTACAACGAGGACGGAAGCATCAATGTGGACATCTCCGAGAACTCCGACACCAACCCTATGGCCAACGCCGTTTACGACGCAGACAACGATAAGGACTACCGTCTGCAGGGTTCCCTCTACCTCGAGTGGAAGCCTATCAAGCAGCTCACTTTCAAAACCAACAACGGAGTTGAGTTTGTATATGTAGACTCACGCCAGTACTGGTCAGACTACACAAACCAAGGCGAGGCTACTCTCTGGAAATACTGGACCAAGGACATCCGCTACACCACCTCCAACACCATCACCTACAACGACAACTTCGGCGACCACTCTCTCCGTCTTCTCGTTGGACAGGAGGCGATGACAGACACTTACGATATACTCGCCGGTAAGTCCCCTAATGTCGATCCTCAGATTCCTTATCCTTCAACTTCAACAACTGCTCAGGATAACCTCTCATACTCCATCTCAGAGGAGTCCCTCCTCTCATTCTTCGGAGTTGCGGACTACAACTACCTCAGCAAATACTTCCTTCAGGCATCCGTACGTGCGGACGGCAGCTCACTCTTCGGCTCAGCCAACAAGTGGGGCGTCTTCTGGTCAGTCGGAGCATCCTGGAACATCAACAAGGAAAAATGGATGAACTGGTCAAAGGACTGGCTCAGCGCTCTCAAACTCAGGGCTTCCTACGGTGTGAACGGTAACAACAACATCTCCGCATACAAGGCATACGGTATCTACGCAACTGCAGAGTACAACGGTTCAGTCGGAATGGTTCCTTCAAGAGCGGCCAACCCTAACCTCTCCTGGGAGAAGAACAAGACCTGGAACATCGGTGGAGACATCGGAGTCTTCGATGACAGGATCACTGCAAGCGCGGATGTTTACTACCGTAAGACTACCGATATGCTTCTTTCAAAGGAGGTTCCTTACACCACCGGTTTCGGCAGCAACTTTATGAACGTCGGCTCCCTTCGCAACAAGGGTATCGAGTTCCAGATTGAAGGCGCAATCATCCGCAACCGTGACTGGAACTGGACAGCAGGCTTCAATATCGCTATGAACCGCTCAAAGGTTCTTGACCTTGCAGGCTCAGAGTATCTTACAGTTTCCGACTCCCGTGCCTCATCAACCAACTCCGGCACAAACCTTAGAATCGTGAAGGGACAGCGCCTTTACACTTTCTACACGAGGGACTACTACGGTGTCAACCCTTCAAACGGTGACCCTCTTTGGTATGACGAGAACGGCAAACTCACTTCAGACTCATCCAAGGCCCGTTACATCTATGCCGGCACTCCTGAGGCAAAGGCTACGGGCGGATTCAACACCACTCTGAGCTGGAAAGGACTCACCCTCTCCGCTTACTTCGAGTTCACCGCAGGCAACAAGGTCTATGCAAGTATGAACTGGGATACCGACAGCGTCTCAATGAACGAGAACTGCTCAACCGCTTCCCTCAACTACTGGAAGAATCCGGGAGACACAGGCGTTCAGCCTAAGCCGGTTGCTGGTGCTCCTAAGAAACCATACGCGGCTTCAACCCGTAGGCTTCAGGACGGCAGCTACACCCGTATCAAGGACATCACCCTTTCCTACAACCTTCCGGACAATGCGCTCAAGGCCATCCACATGAAGGGCCTCCGCATCTATGTCAGCGCACTCAACCCTTACACTTTCCATAATGTGAAGGGTGTGCTCGACCCTGAGGCAGGTGCTCTCGGTTACACGATGAGTGCATCCCACTCTATGGTCAAGTCCTTCGTGGGCGGTGTGGAAGTTTCATTCTAAACTCAGATGACAATTATGAAAAGATCAATATTATATATAGCTAGCGCGGTGGTCCTTCTGGGTGTATCCGGCTGCGGAAAGGACTTCCTGACCCGCGAGCCTAAGCTGTCCCAGAGTACGGAACTCACTCTCTCCACTTACACGGGCCTCGACAAGGCTACCGCCGGAGCCTACTACTATCTCACTTCCAACGGCTGGCTCGGCACAAGTTGGGTTCTCAACGCTGAGATGAGAAGCGGTAACGGCAAGAAATCTGATGTGGCAAACTCAAACCGCTACACTCAGCCTTACACCTGGAACTACACAAAGACTTCGACTTCAGGAGTCTGGGCATACTGCTACTACGCTGTAGCTGAGGCGAACAATGTAATTGACAACCTCAACGGCAAGGATGTCGGCGACGTTACAAAGCAGGACCTCAACAACCTCAAGGCAGAGTGCCTTTTCATCAGGGCTCTCTCACATTTCTGCTGCGTGCTCACCTACGGACAGCCGTACACCCTCTGCGCTAAGGATGCCGCATACAAGGAAAGCCTCGGTGTTCCGTATGTTTACCACACCGATCCTGCCGGACTTCCTGCACGCGAGACCGTAATCTCCAACTACAATAGCATCGTTGCCGACCTTACCGAGGCTGAAAACATCATCGACCCTGCGTATGTCCGCAGCGGCGTTAAGGATGCCAAGGCTACCGTTGACATTTATGCAATCGAGGCTCTCCTTTCAAGGGTTTACCTCTATATGGGCGAGTGGCAGAAATCTGCCGACTATGCAACCAAAGTCATAAATTCCGGCAAATTCAAGCTTTCGTCACAGAAGGAGTACAAGACAGTTTGGAAT
>CAYNDY010000111.1:2185-6134 GCA_964396105.1 uncultured Muribaculaceae bacterium | reverse complement strand
GCAAAGGTAGGAAATATATTTGGGATTTTTTAACTTGATATTCTCAATAATTCTTAAATTAGCGGGATTGTTGAATTTTGAACTATACAGGAGACATCTCTATGGGACTTTTAACTGGAAAAGTCGCTCTCATTACCGGGGCGGCGAAAGGAATCGGAAAGGCTGTGGCGCTTAAATTCGCCTCAGAGGGCGCTGACATCGCCTTTACTGACATTGCGATAAACGACGCGGCGGAGCAGACCGTGAAGGAACTGGAGGAGTTCGGCGTGAGGGTGAAAGCCTACGCATCGAACGCCGCCGACTTCAAGGCCGCGCACGAAGTCGTCGCCGAGATTCAGAAAGACTTCGGCCGCATCGACATTCTCGTGAACAACGCCGGCATCACCCGCGACGGCCTTATGCTCAGGATGAGCGAAGAGCAGTGGGACGCCGTGCTCACTGTGAACCTCAAATCGGCATTCAACTACATCCACGCCTGCACGCCCGTTATGATGGGCCAGAGGAGCGGGAGCATAATCAATATGGCCTCAGTCGTGGGACTTCACGGCAACGCGGGCCAGTGCAACTACTCCGCCTCAAAGGCCGGAATGGTCGCCCTCGCAAAATCCATCGCCAAGGAGATGGGCCCGAGGGGTATCAGGGCCAACTGCATCGCGCCGGGGTTCATTCTTTCGGATATGACCGCGGCCCTGCCTGAGGATGTGCGCAAGGCGTGGGAGAAGAGCATTCCGCTGCGCCGCGGCGGCACTCCGGAGGAGGTGGCGAAGGTGGCGCTGTTTCTAGCGAGCGACCTATCCTCCTATGTGAGCGGACAAACAATCCAGGTTTGTGGCGGAATGAGTTGCTAGAGAGGCCCAATAAAAAGCGGTCTACTGCGTTACGCTCCCAGGAAAATCCCTAAAATTCTCCAAAATGGAAATTACAATTACTCAGACACTTACAGCGCTGGCGGATTTGTTCCTGCCACGGCTTTGCTGTGTCTGCGGGGAAGAGCTGGGAATGAATGAAAGGGATATATGCCTTGGGTGCCTCGCGCAGCTGCCGCTAACTCACAACTGGACCCTCCCGCGCAACCCGATGGCGGAGCGGTTCAACGCGCTGATAGCGGGCGGAGAGACTGACGAGTGGGACTTGGGAGAGGCTTCCCCGGGAAGTCCAGTCCCCTACTCTTACGCGGTGGCTCTCTTCAACTTCGCGAAGGAGGGGGGCTTCCGCCACATAACCTACCGTCTAAAATACGGCAGGGACATCGCTCTGGGGCGGCATTTCGCCGGGATGCTCGGGGAGAAAATCGCCGGGGCGGAGCAGTTTGGGGACATCGACGCCGTCATCCCCGTGCCGCTCCACTGGACCCGAAGGCTCAGCAGGGGCTACAACCAGGCCGAAATAATAGCGAAGGAGATCGCCGCGAAAACGGGGGCGCCCCTTCGCACCGACATCCTCCGGCGGCGCAAAGCCACCCGCACCCAGACCCGGCTCAGCGTAGAGGCGAAAAAGCGGAACGTCAGCGGAGCGTTCACTGTCCGGAAGAGAGCCCTGGAGCCATTCGCAATGACCGACTCCGCCGCCAGCGCAGGCGAAGCCCCAACCCTCCGACGAGGCTCCCCCAAGAGCCCGCCGCCCCGCCACATCCTCCTTGTGGACGACGTGTTCACAACAGGCTCCACCCTCTACAACTGCTACCTCCCCCTCCGCGAAGCCTTCGGAGAGAAAGTCCGCATAAGCGTCGCCACCCTCGGCGTAGTCTAGCCTCCCCGAGTGGCAATGGATTATCGGCAAATTTTGGAAATTTATAAACTCTGACGCCCCCGCGACGTCTAAAGGCTAAACAGAGACGGTCAAGTTTCGCACTGCGAAAATTAAAAGGAAAAAGAATGGATTACATAATAATATATAGAAACTCGCTCGGCATTGCGCTGACGCTGCTCATTTTCTTCGCCGGATATTTTCTCACCGGCAGGACCCCCGACAAACCGATATTCGAAAATTACCGACGGTCGCGCCGCATTATGGGCGGGGCGCTACTGCTTCTTGCCGTCAACTACACCGTCCACATTTGCACCGGGCTGCGCTTTAAGTGCTCCGACGCCGCCATCCTGCTGAATCTCTGCACCTACTTCCTGGCCTACTGGCTCTTCAGCGCAGCTCTCATAACCCTTCTGGACCGCTCCTACCTCTCAGCGAAGCGCACCCTTTTCAACCTCTCACGCTGGATAGGGGCAAATGCACTTTCAGCCGTCGTCCTGTTCGTGTTCACGGAAGGGAGCCTGCCGCGACGCCTCGGGATATTCGCCCTTACCGCCTGGCTTGTCATCTACGGAATATGCCTTGCGCGAAGGGTCATCAGGACCTACCGCCACGCCGTGCGCCTTTTCGACGACACCCATTCCGAGGACATCTCCGCCTACATCCGCTGGATGTACATTTTCACCTGGTGGACGGTAATCTACGGGGTGAGCTGCGCGCTTCTCACCTTCCTCCCGGCGCAATTCGAATTCATCTGGGTACTCTCCTCAGTGCCGTTCTACATCTACCTGTTCTGCTCCTATATGAACTACCTTCTCTTCTATGAAAAGGTGGAGACCATCCTTGAGGGAAATGCCCCCGAGGGTTCCGAAAGCGCAGAAAATGTCCCGGAGAGCGGAGAAAAGAAGGAAGTCCCTGCCTATTACGCCCTCATCGAAAAGAGGCTTCCCCACTGGATTGCCTCACGGGGGTACACCGCTCCGGGCCTTACCATCGAAGACCTCGCGCAGAGCCTCGGCACCAACCGCACATACATTTCCTCCTACATCAAACAGACCTACAATATGTCCTTCCGGGAGTGGATCGCATCGCTCAGAATCGAATATGCGAAGGGAATACTCGCGGACAAACCCGATATGACCGTAGGGGAAATATGCGAGGCCACAGGATTCATTTCCAAGAGCTATTTCATCCGGATCTTCTCCGAAAAAGAGGGTGTTTCCCCGCTCAAATGGAGAAAACGCCAATAACACCGGCGGCAAAAAATAGCTCTATCCGCAAAATATAGGGTCTTCAAAACCGCAATTTTGCGCTAAAACGCCAAAACTTGCCCCAAAACCGCTAAGGGGCATCTGCATTCTCATTTTTTATCGCTAACTTTAGCCTCGAATTGCGTGTTGAAAGCAAACGGACAACACTTTTTTGAGACAAAAACAACGATATAAAAGATGAAATACAGACTATTCTTTCCCCTGTCAGTCATCCTCGCGATGCTCATTTCCGCTTCAGGGCTGTCGGCTCATAATGCCGCCGCGCCGGAAGATGCCGAAGGTGCACCGCAAAAAGGATGGTACATCGGAGTCGAGGGCGGATTGCCTTTCGGAGTGAGCACATTCACCAGTTTCGGCCACGACAAGACGCGCTTCGGCTGGACGGGCGGACTATATGGAGGATACAGGTTCAACCCTGTGCTCTCGGCGGAGGTCGTCGCCAAATACGGGCAGATGACTCTCGCATCCTGCAGCTACTGCGCTGATCACGGCTACTGGCTCGGCGCTGACGGAGTGCGCTACAACGTCGCCGTTCTCGGCCAGGAAGGCTGGGACTACAGCGCCCTGCAGAGCAAAGTCAACATAGGGCAGTACGGAGCGCGGCTGAATGTCAATCTTCTCGGATTTTTCAGCGGCACCAAGAACAGCCGCTGGTCCCTCTCCCTTTCGCCGCACCTTTATGCAGTAAGCACCAAGGCCGACATCCAGACCATTTCTGACAAGACCAGCCGCATTCAGGCCGGCACCGACTGGCATCTTGGCTACGGCGGCGACATTCAGGTCGCCTGCCACCTGACCCGCACGCTCCAACTTGGGCTCTACAGCGGAGTTACGGCCCTTACCGGCGCCAGGATGGACGCCCTGCCTGTGTACCTTCACAAGTGCAACTTCGTCTGGGAAAGCGGAATACGCCTGGGGTTTGTCTTCGGAAG
>CAYNDY010000111.1:0-2085 GCA_964396105.1 uncultured Muribaculaceae bacterium | reverse complement strand
GAGCAGACGACCCAGCCGCAGAAAGAGTCCGAAAACCCTGCCGCCAATGAGCCTGCAGTAAGCTTCCCTGACATCTATTTCGGCTTCGACAAGACTACGCTCTCAGACTCCGAAGAGTCCAGCCTTCAGGAAATCCTCACCAAGATGAATGAAAATCCTGAGATTAAGGTCATCGTCAGAGGATGGTGCGACAAGTGGGGAACCGAGGGCGTGAACAGTCGTTATTCTGTTTCACGCGCAGAAGCAGTGAAGAAATGGCTCGTTGCCCGTGGCATCGACTCCAATCGCATAGAAACCGTCGGAATGGGCATCGACCGCAATGCGGCCACCTCGGCAAAGGCCCGTCGCGCATCAGTAGAAACTCAAAAGAACTAACCGATCTATATATATGAATACAAAAATGCAAACAAAGAATATCCGGATATGGGCACTTCTTCTGTGCATCCCGCTTGTCCTTGCGGGTTGCGAGAGCACTATGCACCGTGACGAGCCCGGAGGCCTTTCCGTGTCCCTTGCCTGGCAGGACGCTGAGGAAAGCGCCTCGGTGAATGACATTCGCCTCTGGATATTCAGCGCCGCTGACGGTTCGCTCGTAAAGGGAGAACACTTCTCCGACGCGAAGGCTCTCTCCGTCGAGCGTTACACCCTGGACGAGGGAGAGTACAAGGTGGTGGTGGCAGTAAATCTCACCTCCCCGTTCTCAGCGGAGAATGAGAGCACTTTGAGCAATCTCCTTTTCTTCCTTTCAGAGTCTGAAGCCTCGCCGGAACACGCCTTCTGGGGCGCTGCGGACGCGACAATAAAAGGCAGCAACGATGTCTGCATCGTCCGGGAGCAGCTTGGGCGCATTATGGCAGAGCTCACCGTAACAGTCAGCAACGCCCCCGCCTCGGCTAAGATGTCGGGGACAGTGGACGGCGTTGCCACGGGTTTTTATCCAGGCAGCGGACTGAGCTACGGCTCCGCTTCGGTGACGCTTCCGTCAGTCCAGGCGCAAGACGGCGTCCTGCAGATGCAGTCGGCGCGAGTTATGCCGACTTCAAGCCGTGAGACAAAAACCCGCATCACGATGGAAATAAGCCCTTCCGAAACCGACCCGGTGAGAATCATCGACATAGAGGCTCCGGTGATGGAGGCAGGAGGCAAGTATGAAGTCACGATTGACTACCGGAAGGACTTTACCGTTGTCATCGATTCCTGGACAGAGGGCCTGATTGTGGACCCGGTCTTGCCGCTCTGGTAGGCTCAGCAGCTGCAGCGAGCGGCATACCGATAAGCTCCATAGCTACTGCGAAGGCTCCGTAACCCCGTTGAATCCCGGGGACAAAAGATACGCCTTCGGTCTAAACCCCGGAAACCTTCCTGCGTCTAACTTTCGTTTAACAAAATTTTAATAAATTTGAACGATCGTTTAGACATCAGGCAGTTATGAAACTTTTATCATTCCCTTCCCTGACGGGATTGGGACATATTTTCAGAATAAACGCCCCTCGGCACACAGTCTCAGGACTCATTGCTCTGGGGGCGGTTGTTTTTGTGCTTTCGGGCTGCAGGGGAAATATAATCACCGCCACCTCGCAGTCCACCATCACCGAGGACCCCTCCGACGAGGGCGGAATCACCCCCGAGCAGAGCGAAGGGAACATCAGCATAGTCTTCTCAGAGAGCGGTGCGCAGGTTTCGGGCGACGAAATGGGAATAGTCTCCGTCAGCGGCAACGATGTAACCGTGAATAACGGCACTGAGAACTCCTACACCTACACTCTCAGCGGGGCCTGTTCCGACGGCTTTTTCAAGCTCTACAGCTCGGTGAAACAGGTCATTGTGCTTCATTCTCTGAGCCTTACGAACCCTTCCGGCGCAGCAATCAACAACCAGAGTCACAAATACACTTCCGTCATCCTCGAGGGCGAAAACTACCTCGCTGACGGAGCCCTTTCAAGCTCCGGGACCTACCCCGACGAGACTTCCGACGAGGATATGAAGGCGGCGTTTTTCAGCGAAGGGCAGCTTGTTTTCAGCGGCTCGGGAAGCCTCAAGGTAAGCGCCACGGGCAAAGCCGGCATCACTTCCGACGACTATGTC
>CAYNDY010000110.1:0-6193 GCA_964396105.1 uncultured Muribaculaceae bacterium | reverse complement strand
GGAAAGGGCGATAACCTTTACGGAAGCCTTTCCGGCTGTGCCTTTGGCAGGAGAACTCGATGGTGTCGCCGCTTTTTGCGGAAATGGAATAGCGTCCGTCAGCGTCGGTCATAGTTCCGGTGGATGTGCCGGAAATCATCACCGTAACGCCGGCTACAGGCTGCCCGGAAGGGTCTGTGACCCGTCCTCGCACCGTAGCGGTCTGGGCAAAGGCCGAAAGGGCGGTAAGAAGAGCCGCCGATGCTGCCAGAAGCCTCAAAATCAAGGAGTTAGAATTCGATTTCATATTATCAGTTATCAGTAAAAATCTTTATGCGGTTAATAGTAATGTCTGAGTTTTGTTCAATAGGCTCATTCCTTATAAATATATAAATGCAAAGATATATCTTTTTTTTATTCATACAACGCCTATTTATAAAAATTTTTAATATTTCTTTATCCGTTATTAAAATTACGGCAGAAACGTAAAGTGACTGGCCCGACACCAAGCGCACAAAAAAAGGCGACAGACCTTTCGACCCGTCGCCCATTTCAATATATCGTTACAGATTATTTCTCAAATATGTGTTTAGCATAGTTGAAGCCCATCGCATCATACACCTTGCGCATACGGTTCATATCCGTAAGGAAGCGGGAGTAGTCGCGGCGGTCGGCGTTGCACCACTGGACCTCTGAAAGCGCGCTCATACGCGGCAGGAGCATATATTCAAGGTACTCAGGAGTGCCGATGTACTCGGTCCACATATTCGCCTGAACTCCCCGGATGTGTGCTCTCTCCTCCGGAGTCATATCCTCGGTAAACGGTTCGAACTCATAGACTTTGGCAACCGGCAGGCAGCCTCCTATGCACTCGGGCTCGCTCGCAAGGTCGTCGGTCTGGCAGTAGTCGAAATAGAAGTGGGTGTTCGGAGTCATAATCGCATCGTGACCAAGCTGAGCGGCCTGTTTTCCGCCTTCGCTGCCTCTCCAGGACATAACGGTCGCGTTCGGGGAAATCTCGCCCTCGAGAATCTCGTCCCAGCCGATTACCTGGCGGCCGTGGTCGTTGAGATATTTCTCAATTCTCTTTGTCACATAGCTCTGGAGGTAGTGCTCCGCGGTGAAATTCTCGTCGCTCTTGAGGCCGAGCTCCTTGATTTTCGCCTGGCAGCGCGGGCACACGGCCCAGTGGTCCTTAGGGCATTCGTCGCCGCCGATGTGGATGTATTCGTATGGGAAAATCTCCATAATCTCGTCAAGCACGCCCTCGAGGAACTCGAAAGTCTTCTCGTTCCCCACGCAGAGAACGTCCGGAGACACTCCGCAGCGCGGCCAAACCTCGCAAGGAGGGAACCCCTCGCAGCCAAGCTCAGGATAGGAGGCGAGAGCCGCCATCATATGGCCCGGAAGGTCAAGCTCAGGGATGACGTCGATGCCCTTGGAAGCGGCGTAGTCAACGATTTCGCGAAGCTCGTCCTGGGTGTAGTAGCCTCCGTACGGGGTCTCGTCACGGCCTGCGCCGTCTGTGCCGGGACGGATGAGCTTGTCGCCCTTTCTCCAGGCTCCGACCTCGGTCAGGCGCGGATATTTCTTGATTTCAATCCTCCAGCCCTGGTCCTCGGTGAGGTGCCAGTGGAACTTGTTCATCTTGTGGACCGCCATCATATCGATGTAGCGCTTAACCTCGTCGAGGCTGAAGAAGTGCCTTGCGCAGTCAAGGTGCATACCCCTGTAGGCAAAGCGCGGCTTGTCCTTTATAAGAACGTTCGGGTAGTTGCCTGCGGAGTCGCGAAGCTGGGCAAGGGTCTGGTCGGCATAGAGGAATCCCCTCTTTCCGGAAGCCGTGACGGTGACTTTTCCGCCCTTGATGCGGATTTCATACTCCTCCTCGTCGAGAGAAGGACGGGTTACCTGCTTTACGGCGGCGTCAGCGGAGGTGGTGCCCCCGAGAAGACGGACATAGTTCGGCTCAGGGATGACATTCACGGTGTCAGTGCCCTTGGAGCAGGATGATGCAAGGAGCGAAAGCGCAGCAATTCCTGCGCAGAGGCTTAGTGCTTTGGAGAATTTCATAAAGATTGCAGTGTTATTGTGTTGTTAATAAGGATTGCAAATGTAAGGAAAAAATGCTTAAATTCGCAGAGATATTTGCCCGATGGGTATAAAAATCTGATATTTATTAAAAAATTTTCAGAATTTAGGGAAAATTCAACAAAATTTATAAAAATAAGGTTTATATGAAAAAGATGTTATTGCTTTTTGCGGGGGCTGTCTGCGCGCTCAGCGCCTGCTCCTCAGACAAGGAAATCGGCGTTGTCGCACACCGCGGCTACTGGAACTGCGAGGAGGGAGGATATTCCCACAATTCGATAGCTTCACTCAAGGCAGCCTGCGAAAAGGGCTTCTGGGGCACTGAGTTCGATGTGAATATGACTTCCGACGAGCAGCTCCTGGTGTATCACGACGGGAAAATTGACGGGAAAGTGATTAATTTCTACCCGAAGGCTGAGTTCGACACTGTCCGCCTCAAGAACGGCGAGACCATCCCGACCCTCGGAGAATATCTTGCCGTTGCAGTGAACTACCCTAAGACCAAGCTCGTTTTCGAGCTCAAGCCTCACGAGACCGAGGCTCTTGAGGACCGCGCAGTTGCACTTTCAGTGGAGGAACTGAAAAAATACGGCCTTTTCACGCCTGAAAGGGTTATGTTCATCTCCTTCTCCCTCCGCGAATGCCAGCTTC
The DNA here is from genome assembly GCA_964396105.1 of uncultured Muribaculaceae bacterium. Lineage (GTDB taxonomy): Bacteria > Bacteroidota > Bacteroidia > Bacteroidales > UBA932 > Cryptobacteroides. Next base: position 3,472 of record CAYNDY010000110.1, on the reverse strand, counting down.
TTGCCGCAGCCGCACCGGGATTCACCGTGCAGTATCTTGACACCGACCACAGTTTCGAAGACCTCGAGGCAGCCGGAGTGAACGGCATCGACACCTACTACAAGTCTTTCCTCGCCGACGAAAAGTGGAACACGGGAGCCCGCGAAAGGGGCTACAGCATCAATGTCTGGACCGTGAACAAGGAGGACAAGATCAGGGAGTGCATCGCGAAGAAGGTGGATATGATCACGACCAACGAGCCTGAACTTGTGAGGAGTCTCATCGAAGAGACTGAAGGAGTTAAAGAAGCCGTTATCAAATAGTTAGTCCTTCATCGGCCAGTCCATAATCGTCGCGATGTAAGGGATAACGACGCTTGCTATCTTCCTGTGGCCCAGATAATTCGGATGCCAGCTCGCCCCGAGGTCACCCTCGTCGTTGTGCACATCCTTCTGAAGACCGAGGGTATGGACCCGAGGGTCCCCGATGCGGCTGCAGGCCTCCACCATATAATCATAAAGAAGAGGGTCGCAGCGGGAGCTCATACAAAGAATCGGGACTTCGGCCCCGTAGCGGCTGCGGATTTTGCCCACAAGGACGCTATAACCGTCGCAGAACTCCGCGAGCGAAGGCTGGCGGCTCACCGAGAAGTCGTTGGTGCCGAGATAGATGACGACAAGGTCAGGAATCCTCTCCGGCGCTGCAAGCGGGACAATCTCTTCGTCGAAAGTGCTGCCGTAACGCTCCGGCATAGTCTTTCCCGGGACTCCCCTGAAGTGGTCGTTGTAGTTTCTCACGACTCCCATCCCGGAGTGGCTCACAAGGGTGAAATCGGCCCCGAAATAGCGGGAAACGAGGGCTGCGTAGGTTCTGTTGCAGTTTTCGGTCTCGGGAGTGAACGGGTCGGACTTCACGGAGTTTTCCGCACCGTAGCCGCAGGTGTAGGAGTCGCCCACGAACTCTATGTAACGCTCCCTAAGAGGCTCCGGAGAGAGAATCTCGCCTCCTTCTATCTCAAAAGCGGAGAATGTGGTCCTCCCCTGCTCCCCTTCGGTCCTTTTCTGAAGAATGAGGGAATGCTCCCCCCTTTTAAGGCCTTCGAAAAGCACAATCAGAGTGTCGCTGCCTGCGGTGCGGATCACCTTGTCAGGCTCAGTCTCCATCCCCCGGTCAAGCCATACATTATAATAGTTGGCCTTGGTGTCGGAGCAGCGGAGCGAAATTCCGCGCCCGGAAAAGCGCACCCGGCACTGCACCCCCGACCAGTCGAAAGAGACCTTGTCGCCCTCGGGGAGAGTCCGTCCGATGTAGGTAATTCTCGCATCCGTTGCGTTTGTGACGGTGATTTTTGCCGCTTTCGCGCTTTTTGGAGCGGATGCCTTCGGACCCGCAAAAGAGAGGGATGCTCCCGCAAAAAGAAGGGCCGCCAAAGTGAGCGAAGCCAAAGAGAGTATTTTTTTTGTATTCATAATTGCTAAAGTTTCGTAAATATCCGGTTTCGGTATAAACCTTTCCCTTAGTTCAGTGTCAATTTTTCGGAGGGCGAAGTTAGCGATTTTTTTGTTTATACCCATCCGTGCGGGAGGGCAGTTTGGAGAAATTGCGTCTTATTATTATATTTGCAGGTTATTCGCGGGTTTCGGTCTTTCCAAGAGGACACCGCAGAAATGCTTCAACACTAACTTGACGAGTTTTATGACCCGTAGTACTTCACTCATATTTCTTGCCGCTGCAGTCCTTCTGACGGGCTGCGAGTGGGTGAACAATGTCATTTCCGGCGAGGTGGTGGCAACGGTGGGCAAGGAAAAGCTCTACCGCAGCGACCTCGACAAGGCTCTGCCCTCGGGCGTGAGCGGAGAGGACAGCACCAGGCTTGCCCGGCAGTACATCAACACCTGGGCTTCGGACATAGTCTTTATGGAAATCGCCGAGCAACAGCTCTCGAAAGAGGAGTTGGACGTGAGCAGGGAACTTGAGGACTACAGGAAGTCGCTCCTAAAGTACCGCTACGAGCAGAGATATGTCAACGACCGTCTGGACACGGCGGTGACCCCTGCCCAAATTGAGGAGTATTACAACAGCCATCCTGAAAAGTTCCGCCTCAGCGCCCCTGTCGTGAAGGCCGACTATGTCTGCATCCCTCCGGCCTCAAGCGCCCTTAAAGCGGTCCGCAAGGCAATAGTTGAGGATGAAGTCCCGCAGATGCGCCAGAGCGACACCCTCGCGTGGCGGGCGGTTATAAAATATGAGGATTTCGGGAAGAAATGGATAGACATCGCGGTGCTCGCAAGGGAGTTCGGCCTCGAATACCCAGAGCTTCTGAGCCACCGGAGCGGCGAATGGATTGAATATGACGCCGGGACGGGGGTCATCAACCTTGCATACATCCGCGAATTTACCGCCGCAGGGCAGCTCTGCCCGCTGGAATATGCCACTCCGCTCATCAGGGACATACTTCTGAGCGTCAGAAAAAGGGCGCTCGTTTCGGGATTGGAACAAGACTTGATGAAAGAAGCGCGCGAAAATGAGCGCTTTGTCATTGTGGGCGAGGACGAGGAGAAGAAATAACGCATTGTGCCTCCACAGGGGAGGCGGCGGAAATTATTGAAGATTGAGAAAATATATAGAAGATTGAGGATATACAGATATATGACTAAAAAAATAATCCTAATTGCGGCAGCAGCTCTTATGTTGCCACTTAGTGCCCTTGCGCAGAAGTATCAGGGCGGCGTGATTGACAAATCGGTTGCCGTGGTCGGCGAAGAGATGATCAAAATCTCTATGATTGAGGACGAGGTGAAGATGATGAGGGCGCAGGGAATGATTTCCGACAGGAATATGCGTTGCGAACTTCTTGAGCAGATGCTCATTTCCAAACTCTTCCTTATGCAGGCGAGAGTGGATTCACTGGAGGTGAACAACGATATGGTGGAGAGCGAAATGACTTCGCGTATAGACCAGCTCCGCTCACGCCTCGGAGGAGACGACCAGGTGGAGAAAAACTTCGGCAAACCGCTCTACAAACTCCGTCAGGAATGGCGCAAAACCCTTCAGGAACAGAGCCTTACGCAGCAGATGCAGCAGAAGGTCGCAGGCGACATCCCGGAGCTTACCCCCTATGACGTTCAGCAGTACATCGCCCAGACCGACCCGGACGACCTTCCGGTTGTGCCGGTTAAATACCGCCTGAGCCAGATTTGCATCTACCCGGACCGCGAGGCCGCCGCAACTGCCGTGAAGGAGAAGCTTCTTTCCATCCGCGAAAGGATTATGAACGGCGAGAAATTCTCAACCCTCGCAAGGATTTACTCCCAGGACTCCGGAAGCGCAAGACGCGGAGGTGAGCTTGGAATGGCGTCCAAGTCCATTTTCTGGCCGGCATTCTCCGACGCCGCTATGTCCCTCAAGCCTGGAATTGTTTCCCAGATTGTCGAGACCCCGGACGGATTCCACATCATCGAAGTGCTTGAGAAAAAGGGAGATATGTTCAATG
>CAYNDY010000109.1:0-6263 GCA_964396105.1 uncultured Muribaculaceae bacterium | reverse complement strand
ATTGCTTGGGGGGGGGCAAAATAGGGAAAATTTGCCCTCAGCAGAAGACGTCTTCCACGATGTCCTCTGCACCTTTTTGGACAAGAGGGCAGAAATCCGCTCCGACAAAGTTCCCGCCTATCTTTTCAGTGCTGTAAGAAACCGCTGCCGCAACATTCTCGGCCGCCGCAAGGAAGAAAATTCCGCCCTGAGACCTGACAGTCTTTCCGCCGCAGCAAGGGAAATCATCGCCGCAGCGGATTTCGAGGGTGAAAGCGAGTTTGACGCTCCTGAGTTTTTCAGCGCGGAAGTATCCCCGCAGGAAGTCCCGGAGCTTTCCGAAATTCTGGGCTTTTCGAACAGCCTCACCGAAAGAACCCGCGAGATTTGGCAACTAAGCCGCATAGAGGGTCTCACCCAGGAGGAAATCGCCCGCCGGCTCGGCATTTCCACCCGCGCCGTCCAGAAGCACCTTCAAACCTCAGTTCAGCAGTACCGCCGCCATTTCAAATTCCTACCCAACAACAGCAAACTCTCCTAAAAACAAAAAAGCTCCCTCTCGGGAGCTTAAAAAACTTAATATATCTCGAAGTAAAAATCGCATAAGTGGTGCGATTACGCGACGCGTGGGAGATTTTAACCGGAGCAACCTGGGGGTTGTGAGGATTAAAATCGAGCACGCAACAAAGTAAGCGTGCCGCTTTGGCGGTTTTTACACAAGTCCGGAGAAGCCCATAAAGGCCATCGCCATTACACTCGCTGTGATAAGAGCGATAGGAATGCCCCTGAAGGACTTAGGAATGTCGTTCAGCGCGAGAGTCTCGCGGATGCCGGCGAAGAGAATCATCGCAAGGCCGTAGCCGAGAGATGTCGCGAAAGCGTAGAATACGGACTCGCCGAGATTGAGGTAGTGCGCAGGAAGACCGAACGTGAACTCCTTGGTGACCACGATGAGAGCGACTCCGAGAACGGCGCAGTTGGTCGTGATGAGCGGAAGGAAAATTCCGAGGGCCGAATACAGCGCAGGGCTCACCTTCTTAAGCACAATCTCCACCATCTGCACGAGGGCTGCAATCACGAGAATGAACGCGATGGTCTGCAGGAACTCGATGTGAAGCGGCGCAAGAACGTAGCTCTGAAGAAGATAGGTAACGAGCGTGGAGAGGGTGATGACGAAGCAAACCGCGCCTGACATACCCACTGCCGTCGAAAGCTTGTTGGAAACTCCGAGGAACGGGCAGATGCCGAGGAACTGGGAAAGCAGGATATTGTTAACGAATATCGCTGATATAAAGATAATTACATATTCCATATAGACAATCTCCCCTATTTTTTAGATGTGAGTTTTCTGAAAAGCACGATGAGGTAGCCCAGCACCATAAACGCACCCGGAGCGAGGACGAACACGAGGATGCCGTCTCCAGGGATGAACTTCCATCCGAAAGCGGAGCCGTTTCCGAGGATTTCCCTCACGAGTCCGAGGATGGTGAGCGCGATGGTGAATCCGAGGCCGATTCCGATGCCGTCGCAGGCGGACTCCAAAACCGTGTGCTTGTTTGCGAACGCCTCAGCCCTTCCGAGCACGATGCAGTTCACGACGATAAGCGGAATGAACAGACCCAGAGTCTCATAGATGTCAGGAACGTATGCCTGCATCAGGAACTGGAGAAGGGTCACGAACGTCGCGATGATGACGATGTAGGAAGGAATCCTGACCTTGTCCGGGATGAGACCCGCTACGGCTGAAATCGCCATATTGGAGAGGATGAGGACGAACATAGTCGCAAGTCCCATACTCATACCGTTGATTGCGGAAGTCGTGGTGGCAAGCGTAGGGCACATACCCAGAAGGAGCACGAATGTAGGGTTCTCCTTCAGAAGACCGTTTACAATATATTTAAGCTTACTCATTGCTGTTTCCTCCATTGTTTTGAGAAGGTTCATCTGGGAGCGCCTCACCGGAAGCCGCGATTGCGCCGGCAACCTTTACCGCGAGAGCCACTGCCTTGGTGTAGGCGTTGGAAGTAATTGTCGCAGCGGTGATTGCGTCGATGTCTCCACCGTTTTTCTTTACTTCGAGCTTCTTCTCGGCCGGGTTCAGCATCTTGAACTGGTCGGCGAAAGCGGGCTCGGTGCACTTCGCGCCAAGACCCGGAGTCTCGCTGTGGGAAAGAACCTTCGTGTTGTAGACAACCCCGTCAGGAAGCACTCCGACCATAAGGCTCACAGGGCCTCCGAAGCCGGTGCTGGCTGAAGTCACGGCATAGCCGAGAACTGCGCCGGTTGAATCTGAGACCTCATAATAGCTGTAGGACTGCCCGTCATACTCTATGCTGAGAGACTCGGACATTGAGGAAAACTCGGGAAGAACCTCCGCGATTGCTCCGCGGAGTTTTTCTGCGGCAGCCTTTTCAATAGGCGCCTTGGTGATTGCATACACACCGCCCAGAAGCACTGAGCAGACAAGGCAAATCACCGTAAGGCAGACTACCATATTCTTGAAAGTGGATTTCATTGCCATAGTTTATGCCCTCCCGTATTTTCTCTGATGGAACGCCTTGTTGATGAGCGGAACCGTCATATTCATAATAAGGATTGCGAAGGAAACTCCCTCCGGATATGATCCGAAGTAGCGGATGAGCATCGTCAGAAGGCCGATTCCAATTCCGTAGATTACTCCGCCCCAGCAGTTCATCGGGCTGGTGACATAGTCGGTCGCCATAAAGATGGCTCCAAGAAGAAGACCGCCGGTCATAAGGTTGAAGACGATGAAGTTTCCAACTCCCATCGCAGGAGTAGCGACAAGGCCGTAGATGAGCGCGAAGACAGCCACGGTTCCGAGGATTGAAAGAGTAATCCACGGTTTGATTACCTTGCGGCAGAGAAGGTATACAAACCCTACAAGAAGCGCAACTGCTGAAAGCTCTCCGGCAGAACCGCCGCAGGTGTTAAGAAGAAGCATTCTCCAGTCAAGGTTTCCGAGAGCCTGAACTCCCTGCTCGTTGAGAACTCCAAGAAGGGTCGGGCCTGAAACGGCGTCAACGCTGCCGAAGACTCCCGTCGGGGTGTATGCCCAGTCGGTCATATATGCCGGGAAAGAGAGCAGGAGGAATACCCTGGCTGCAATCGCCGGGTTGAAAACATTCTGTCCGAGACCGCCGAAAGTCATTTTTACGACTCCGATGGCGATGATGGCTCCGATTATCATCACCCACCACGGGCAGGAAACCGGAACGTTGAGCGCGAGGAGAATACCCGTTACGACAGCTGAAAGGTCGGTGATGGAAATGGGTTTCTTCAGAAGGAACCTGTTCACAAGGTACTCGATTCCGACGCAGGAAACTACGCTCACAGCGAGCAGAAGGAGTTCCTTCCAGCCGTAGAGAAGGCAGGAAAGCACCACTGCGGGGAGGAGCGCTATGATCACATCAAGCATAAGCCTCCTGGTGGAGAGCTCGCTGTGGATGTGAGGTGAAGGTGAAACTATCTTGTTCATATTCAATTATTTTCCTCCATTATTTCTTTGCGGCGGCAGCTGCTGCGGCTGCTCTTCCGCGGATTATCTTGATGACGTCGCCCTTCGCAATCCTGATTGTGTCAAGAAGCGGAATGTTTGCAGGGCAGGTGTAGAGGCAGCAGCCGCACTCGATGCAGTCCTGAACTGAAGCGGCCTCCAGTTCGTCCTTCATTCCGTGAAGCGCGAGCTTGTTCAGAAGGAACGGCTCCAGACCCATAGGGCAGGCGTCGGCGCATTTTCCGCAGCGGATGCAGTTGGTCTGAGGGGCGCGGCGGGTCTGAGCCTCGGTGAGGTACAGAAGCGAAGAGGAGCCCTTCACGGTGCAGGCGTCGAGGTTTGCGATGGCCTTACCCATCATAGGACCGCCGGAAACGATCTTTGCGGCCTCCTCAGGCACTCCGCCGGCATACTCTGCGATGTAGGAAAGCGGCATACCGATGCGGAAAAGGTAGTTGTGCTGCTTTTCCACCGGAAGGCAGTCTCCCGTGACGGTGAGGGTGTTGGTGATGAGCGGCATATTCTTCTGAACGGCCTCATACACAGCAAGTGAAGTCGCAACGTTCTGAACCACAGCGCCCACGTCGATAGGAAGTCCCATAGACTTCACCTCGCGGTGCATAACCGCCGCGATGAGCTGTTTTTCTCCTCCCTGCGGATATTTCTTCTTGAGGGTCTGAACGCGGATAGCAGCGTAGTCGGCTGATGAGGATGCAAGAGACTCGACTGCAGCAGTCATTGCCGCAATGGCCTCAGGCTTGTTTTCCTCGATGCCGATTACAACAGGGCAGCCTCCGAGAACCTTCTGCATAAGAGCGGCTCCGATGACGATTTCGCGGCTGCGCTCAATCATAATGCGGTTGTCGGAAGTAAGATATGGCTCGCACTCGGCGCCGTTCAGGATGAGGCAGTCAGCCTTCTTTCCCGGAGCCGGGCAAAGTTTAACGTGAGTCGGGAATGTCGCGCCGCCGAGTCCCACGACGCCGTTAGACTTGATGCGGCCCACGATGAAATCCTTGTCGGCAGGGATTTCCGTTACGATGTCCTTTGATGTGTCGATTCCGTCGGCCCAAACTTCCTCGTCAGCGACGGCAATCTCGATGTGTGTCATCCAGTTGCCGGCAAGATCCTGACGCGGAGCTATCGACTTCACCACTCCAGTTGCAGGAGAGTGAACGAATGCGGAGATGAATCCGCCCGGTTCCGCGATTACCTGACCGGTCTTGACCTCCGCTCCGACCTCAACAACAGGTTTTGCAGGAGCGCCGAGGTGCTGTGCCATAGACACATACACGGTCTTAGGAAGAGGGAGCACCTCTATAGGGCAGGCAGCGGAGATTTTGCTGTCGTTGGGGTGAACTCCGCCAATTTTGAATGTTATCTTCTTGCTCATTATTTCTCCTCCTTTACAACTTTTTCTTCAGTTACAGGGGCCTTTGCAACCGGCTCAGCCTTAGGGGCTGGTTTTGCAGCAGGGGCTTCAGATGGCTTTGCAGCAGGCTCGGCCTTAGGCGCAGGGGCTGCCTTCGGAGCCTCGGGCTTCACTGCAGGCTTAGGGAAATTCACATCGTGGATTGCGCCTGTAGGGCACTCAAGCACGCATTTGCGGCAGAGCTTGCACTTTGTGAAGTCGATGTAGGCCACATTGTTCTCAACGGTGATTGCATCCTGCGGGCAGACCTTGGCGCACTTTCCGCAGCCTATGCAGGCAGCCTTGCAGGCCTTGCGGGCAACGGCGCCCTTGTCCCTGTTGATGCAGGAAACATAGACCCTCATTCCGCGAGGACCCTTTGCACGAAGTTCAATAACGCTCTTAGGGCAGGCCTTTACGCAGGCGCCGCAGGCGGTACACTTGCTCTCGTCCACAACAGGAAGACCTGTTTCCGGGTCCATACTGAGGGCTCCGAACTGGCAGGCTGCAACGCAGTCTCCGCAGCCGAGGCAGCCGTAGGAGCAGCCTGTGTCACCGCTGTAAAGGGAAGCCTTCACGCGGCAGGACTGCACTCCGTCGTAGTCAGTAGTCTTCGGCCTGTTGGCGCAAGTTCCGTTGCAGCGGACAACGGCAACCATAGGGGCTTTCTCTGCGACGGTCATCCCGAGGATTCCGGCCACCTTTTTCATAGTCTCGTTTCCGCCGACAGGACAGTAGTTGTTGTCGAGGTTATCGGCCCCGACGCAGGATGTCGCGAATGCACGGCAGCCGGCAAATCCGCAACCGCCGCAGTTCGCACCCGGCATCACAGCCTCGACCTCGTCGATTCTCGGGTCCTCTTCAACCTTGAACTTCTTGGCTACAAGGTAGATGGAGACCGAGAGCAGCAGTCCGAGAACGGTGATTACCGCAATAGTCCAAATAATCGTGTTTACCATAGCTATTATTTATGTAATTTCTATATTTTACCTATTCCCTAATTTAACCTCTTTTCTCTAATTACCCTCATCTCAAATCCCACGCACATTTCTCTAACTTCTGAACCCCCTGCACCCCCTGTCAGGGGGACTTTTTTCGGCCCTCAGGGCCGGCGGGCAGAAGCCCTTTTCAAGTTTCTTCGAAACTTGTGTGCTTTATTTTTCTAACTATTGCCTCTTTTGCTTATGCTCTTCTATTATACTTAAAAGGCTTATACTCAATCCTTTATATAAAATACGAACTCGTTTTTCAGTTTATTGCGCAGGAGCCAGATTATGAAGTAATAGACCAGAACGCCGGCTACCCCGCTCAGCCCCGCAACGACTTCGTTAACGTTAACGGCGCACAAAGTTAAGACAA
>CAYNDY010000108.1:2407-6358 GCA_964396105.1 uncultured Muribaculaceae bacterium | reverse complement strand
CCGGCGGGATGATCCCGAAACTGGATAATTCTTTCGATGCCATCCGCGAGGGGGCTGCGTGTGTTACAATCAAGCACTCCTCCGACCTTCTTTGCGAGGGCGCCGGCACAAAATTGAAATTAAGATAACTAAGGGGTACCCACCCCGAAAAAAATATAAAATGCAGAATTACGAGCAATACATCTCTTTGCTTAGGCAGATGGTCCGCACTCCGTCTCCATCCTTCGAGGAGGAGAAGGTCGCGGAGGTGATTTGTTCGTTTCTGTGTTCCAGCGGCATCCAGTGCGAACTTCGCCGGGGCAATATCCTTGCGCTCAACCGTCTTTTCGACCCATCGAAGCCTACTCTCGCGCTTGATGCGCACATAGACACTGTCCCTGCCTCGTCCTCGTACACCCGAGACCCGTTTGACCCCGGGAATGACCCCGAAACGGTCTGGGGACTTGGTTCGAATGATGATGGGGGAAGTGTCGTGGCGATGACTGCGGCCTTTTCCCATTTCTATAATAGTGAGCTGCCGTTCAATCTGATGCTCTCTCTCACAAGGGAGGAGGAGCGCTCGGGGGCGGACGGCGCAAAATGGCTCTACGGCGCTGCCCTGAAGGCCTCGAATGTGGCCGAATGTGCCGGGGTTTCAAAAGGTGCTGAGGGCGGCCTTGCTTCAGACCCGGTTTTCCCGCTCCCGAGGTGGGTGATAGTGGGGGAGCCGACGGGGATGAAGGCTGCAACAAGCGAAAAGGGACTGCTCGTTCTTGACGGCGAGGCGCACGGACTTAGCGGCCACGCGGCAAGAGGGGAGGGCGTGAACGCTCTCTACATCGCTCTTGACGACATCGCCGCTCTACGCTCCCACCGCTTTGAGAGAGTTTCTCCGGTGATGGGCGAAGTGCACCTTAATGTCACCCAGATTGAGGCGGGGACGGCGCACAATGTGATTCCGGACCTCTGCCGTTTCGTGGTGGACATCCGTCCGACCGACGTTTATGACAACGCGGAGATTCTGGAGGAACTTCAGGCCATCTGCAAAAGCACCCTCAAGGCCCGCAATCTTGCAAACCGGGCATCGGCAACGTCGCTCGGTGGCCCCCTGCTTTCAACCGTGCGGAACCTCGGCATCCCGACATTCTCCTCCCCGACGACTTCCGACTGGATGAGAATTGCCTCGGCGGGGGTTGACGCCGTGAAAATGGGCCCCGGAGACTCGGCAAGATCGCACCGTGCGGACGAATATATAAAGGTGAGTGAAATCACCGATGCCATCGGCATTTATATCGGTTTCATTGAAAATTTCGCAGCGAATTTCGCTGATATATAGGTATTTATATTGGGGGCTCAGCCCCTTTTATTTTATATGGTATGTGCTGGGGCAACTAATGGATATAGAATAAGTTAAGGAAAGGATATATATGGCAACACTCTGGAACAAGGGAACAAGCGCGACGGACGCGGTGGAGGCTTTCACGGTCGGAAACGACAGGGAGCTGGACCTGCGCCTCGCGAAATACGACGTTGAGGGCTCCAAGGCCCACATCAGGATGCTCGAAAGCATCGGGCTCCTCACAAAGGACGAACTTTCCACCCTTCTGGGCGGCCTGGACGAGATTGCTCGGAGCATCGAGAACGGGACTTTCACACTCGAGGACGATGTGGAGGACATCCACTCACAGGTGGAACTCTGCCTCACGAGGAGCCTCGGCGAAGTGGGAAAGAAAATCCATTCCGGCCGCTCCCGCAACGACCAGGTGCTCGTGGACATAAAGCTTTTCCTTCGCGACGAGCTGCTCTCCTTCCGCACCGAAACCCTTGCGCTTTTCAGTAAACTTCAGAGCCTCAGCGAGAAATACAGGGAAGTCCTGCTTCCGGGCTACACCCACGCCCAGATTGCAATGCCTTCCTCCTTCGGAATGTGGTTCGGAGCTTATGCGGAGGCGCTTGTGGACGATATGTCTATGCTCGGCGGGGCCTACAGGGTCGTGAACCGCAACCCGCTCGGATCTGCCGCGGGATATGGCAATTCCTTCCCTCTGGACAGGGATATGACGACCCGCCTTCTGGGCTTCGACTCCCCGGTCGTGAACAGCGTGGCGGCGCAGATGAGCCGCGGAAAAACCGAAAGGTGCGTTGCTTCCGCAATGGGCTCGATTGCGCTGACTCTCAATAAGTTCGCCGCTGACTGCTGCCAGTATATGTGCCCTAATTTCGGCTTTATCCACTTCCCGGACAACCTCACGACGGGTTCGAGCATAATGCCGCACAAAAAGAATCCGGATGTCTGGGAGATGGTGAGGGGAAAATGCAACCGGGTGCTCTCGGTGGAGAATGAAATCTCCCTTCTCTGCAGCAATATGCCTCACGGATATCATCGTGACTATCAGCTTCTTAAAGATATACTTTTCCCTGCTCTCACTCTTCTTCACGAGTGCCTCGGGATGACGGATTATATGCTCTCGCACATTGAGGTGAACGAGCATATCCTTGAAAATCCTCTCTACACCTACCTTTTCACAGTTGAGGAGGTGAACCGCAGAACCCTCTCAGGGGTGCCTTTCAGGGAGGCATACAAGCAGGTCGGAATTGAGGTGAACGAGGGCCGGTTCAAGTACAGCGGCGGCGACACTGCGCACCTGAAGGCTTCGGACCTCGGTCATACGCACATCGGAAGCCTCGGAAATCTCGGCAACGACAGGATTGCTGCCCTGATGAAGGAAGCTGCCGCCTGGGGAGAGCGGAAGGCATAGAGAGGGGGCAGCCCCCCGCGCTTGGACCCCACAGCAACTGATTGAAAAATAATGGCTTAAATATACAGATATGGCAAAAAAAGCAAAACTCATTCTTGAGGACGGCATCACGATGGAGGGCTGGAGTTTCGGCGCTCCCGTCTCCGGAAGCGGCGAGGTGGTTTTCTCCACCGCAATGGTCGGCTACCCCGAGAGCCTCACGGACCCTTCCTACGAGGGGCAGATTCTCTGCGTAAGTTACCCTCTGATAGGCAATTACGGCATTCCTTCGGAGATGCGTGACGCGAACGGACTCTGCACCACCTTCGAGTCGGAGAGGATTCACACCCGCGGACTGATAATCTCGGACTACAGCGAGAAATTCAGCCATTGGGACGCAGTGAAGAGCCTTGACCAGTGGCTCGCCGAGCAGGGCGTGCCTGGCATCTACGGCATCGACACCCGTGAACTCACCAAGCTCATCCGCACACGCGGCGCGATGCTCGGAAAGATTGTCCCGGAAGGGGAGAACGAGGACTTCCCGTTCTACAACCCCAACACCGAGAATCAGGTTGCGCTTGCAAGCTGCTCTGAGAGAGTCATTTACGGAGAAGGCGAGAAGACCGTAGTCGTTGTCGACTGCGGCATCAAGCACAGAATCCTCCGCTGCCTTCTGAAAAGGGGAGTGAGGGTCGTCAGGGTGCCTTGGGACTACGATTTCAACACTCTTGAATGGGACGGACTTTTCATCTCCAACGGCCCGGGAAACCCTGCTCTCTGCACAAAGGCTGTGGAGCACATCCGCGAGGCCTACAAGGGAGATAAGCCGATTTTCGGCATCTGTATGGGCAACCAGCTTATGTCGCTTGCCGCAGGGGCCAGCACCTACAAGCTCCCGTACGGCCACCGCAGCCACAACCAGCCTGTGCGCGAGTGCGGAACCACCCGCTGCTACATCACCTCCCAGAACCACGGATTCGCTGTTGACGAAAAGACCCTCCCTGAGGACTGGGTGCCGTATTTCGAGAATATGAACGACGGGACCAACGAGGGAATCCGCCACAGGAGCAAGCCGTTTTTCTCGGCGCAGTTCCACCCGGAGGCGTCCAGCGGACCTGTTGACACGGAATTTTTGTTTGACGATTTTATTGCAAGATTATGATAGACACAACCATAAAGAAAGTCCTCGTGCTCGGAAGCGGGGCGCTGAAAATCGGTGAGGCCGGCGAATTTG
>CAYNDY010000108.1:0-2307 GCA_964396105.1 uncultured Muribaculaceae bacterium | reverse complement strand
AAAGTCCTCGTGCTCGGAAGCGGGGCGCTGAAAATCGGTGAGGCCGGCGAATTTGACTACAGCGGCTCCCAGGCCCTGAAAGCCCTTCGCGAAGAGGGAATATCCACGGTGCTGCTCAACCCGAACATCGCTACCGTGCAGACCTCCGAGGGCGTTGCGGACAAAATCTACTTCCTGCCCGTCACCCCGTATTTCGTCGAGAAAGTAATCGAGAAGGAGCGTCCGCAGGGCATCCTGCTTTCCTTCGGCGGTCAGACCGCTCTGAACTGTGGAGTGGAGCTCTTCCACGCCGGAGTCTTTGAAAAATATGGCGTCAAAGTGCTTGGAACCCCGGTTCAGGCCATAATCGACACCGAGGACAGGGAACTTTTCGTCGAGAGGCTCTCCGAAATCGGAGTCAAGACCATCCGTTCCCACGCGGCCTCCTCCATTGAGGAAGCGCGCGAGGCTGCCTCCACGGTGGGCTACCCGGTCATCATCCGCGCCGCCTACGCCCTCGGAGGACTCGGCTCGGGTTTCTGCGAGAATGAGGAGGAACTCGACAAGATAGCCTCCAAGGCCTTCGCCTTCTCTCCGCAGGTGCTGGTGGAAAAATCGCTCAGAGGCTGGAAGGAGATTGAGTATGAGGTCGTAAGGGACTCCTACGACAACTGCGTCACTGTCTGCAATATGGAAAACTTCGACCCGCTCGGAGTGCACACCGGAGAGAGCATCGTCGTGGCTCCGAGCCAGACGCTTTCCAACGCCGAATATCATTTCCTCAGAAAGACCGCGATTGACATCGTGCGCCACATCGGCATCGTCGGAGAGTGCAACGTCCAGTATGCCTTCAGCCCGGACGGTGAGGACTACAGGGTCATCGAGGTGAACGCCCGCCTGAGCCGTTCATCCGCCCTCGCCTCAAAGGCAACCGGCTATCCGCTTGCGTTCATCGCCGCCAAACTCGGCCTCGGATATGGACTTTTCGAACTCAAAAACGCCGTCACAGGCACCACACCGGCCTTTTTCGAGCCTGCACTCGACTATGTCGTCTGCAAAATCCCTCGCTGGGACCTTGCCAAATTCAAGGGCGTTTCGCGTGAAATCGGCTCAAGTATGAAGAGCGTGGGCGAGGTGATGGCAGTGGGAAGAAACTTCGAGGAGGCCATCCAGAAGGGCCTCAGAATGATCGGGCAGGGCGCCTACGGCTTCCTCTGCAACAAGCCCTACAAAACCGAAGACCTTGACGATGCCCTCAAGAACCCGACCGACACCCGCATCTTCGCGGTCGCCGCGGCTCTTCAGAGCGGCTACAGCGTGGAGCGCATCAATGCCCTCACAAAGATAGACAAGTGGTTCCTCGACAAACTCGAGAACATAGAGACTACCTACCGCGCCCTCGAGGGCTGCAAGAGCCTCGGCGACGTGCCTTCGGATCTTTTCCGCAAGGCTAAGTGCCAGGGCTTTTCCGACATCCAGATTGCAAGGGTGTTCGGTCTGAAGGAAACTCAGGTCCGGGAAAAACGCCTCGCGATGGGGCTTCGTCCTGTTGTTAAGCAGATTGACACCCTCGCGGCCGAGTTCCCTTCCGACACCAACTATCTCTACCTCACCTACAACGGCACGGCGGACGATGTTTCTTTCGCCTCAGACGGCCGCAGCGTCATAGTTCTCGGCTCCGGAGCCTACCGAATCGGCAGCAGCGTGGAGTTTGACTGGTGCGGGGTCAACGCTCTCAAAACCCTTCGTGAAAAGGGCTACAGGGCCATTATGATTAACTACAACCCTGAAACGGTTTCCACCGACTACGACAGCTGCTCTAGGCTCTATTTCGACGAGCTGAGCTACGAGACCGTTATGGATATATGCACGCTGGAGAAGCCTCTTGGCGTGATTGTGAGCGTGGGCGGACAGATTCCGAACAACCTCGCGCTGCCTCTGGAGCGGAGCGGAGTGAGGATTCTGGGCACATCTGCGGAGGACATCGACCGCGCTGAGGACCGCAACAAGTTCTCCCAGATTGTGGACGCCCTCGGCATAGACCAGCCGCGCTGGAGGGAACTCACCACGATGGACGACATCAATTCCTTCATCGCCGAGGTGGGCTACCCTGTGCTCGTGAGACCTTCGTATGTGCTTTCCGGCGCCGCGATGAACGTCTGCTACGGAGAGGAGGACCTCAAGATTTTCCTCGACCGCGCAGTGGAGGTTTCCGAGGACCATCCGGTCGTAATCAGTTCATTTATGCAGAGATGCAAGGAGCTTGAGTGCGATGCGGTGGCCTGCGAAGGCAAGGTCATCGTTGCCGCCATTTCCGAACACATCGAG
>CAYNDY010000107.1:4043-6378 GCA_964396105.1 uncultured Muribaculaceae bacterium | reverse complement strand
GCATTTTTATCTGAACCCCCTGCACCCCCTGTCAGGGGGATTTTTTACGGCCCCCCTGGGCCGGCGGGCAGAAGCCCTTGTAAAGTTTCGCATTGCGAAACTTTAGTTACTATATAAAAAGGGCGTGGACTGCAACTCTGCCCACACCCGATTGGCGGCTCTGGAACAGCCGAACACGACGGATAGGCAACGAAGCAGTCCACGCCCTGAGGCGTGAACTGTCGCTACATATCCTGGCCGTGTTTAAAAATGTTCCAGATTTCCAATCGGCAGGAAATAAGCTTCTGTATTTTTCAAAAGTCTTGCGCCGCTTGCTGGCGCAGCGCAAATTTAAGGATAATTTCTTAATTCCGGCAGTTTTTGCGTATATTTGCCCCTTGCGAATTGCAAAGCACTTTCAAACAAAGGAATAAGGCAGCTATGACTCCAAACGAACTACAGTCACTGAAGAATAAATATGACATCGTCGGAAACGACCCCGCGCTGAACCGGGCGCTGGAAATCGCCGTCGCCGTCGCCCCCACCGACATCACCGTTCTGATCAGCGGCGAGAGCGGCGTGGGTAAGGAAAACCTTCCGCGGATTATCCACCAGAACAGCCGCCGCCGGACCGGGAAATACTTCGCCGTCAACTGCGGAGCCATCCCAGAGGGCACTGTGGACTCCGAGCTTTTCGGACACGAGAAGGGATCGTTCACCGGAGCCATCGACACCCGCAAGGGTTATTTCGAGGAGGCTGACGGAGGCACTCTCTTTCTCGACGAAATCGGGGAACTCCCACTGGCTTCCCAGGCCAAGCTCCTCCGCGTGCTCCAGAGTGGAGAATTCATCAGGGTGGGCTCTTCGAAGGTGCTCAAGACCGATGTGAGGGTGGTTGCGGCGACAAACGTGAACCTCGTCCACGCCGTTTCCAAGGGCAAGTTCCGCGAGGACCTCTTCTACAGGCTCAACGCCGTGACGATTATGGTGCCGTCGCTTCGCGAGCGTCCGGGAGACATCCATCTTCTCTTCCGCAAGTTCGCATCGGACTTTTCGGACAAATACTCGATGCCGAGGGTGGTGCTCACCGAGGACGCCGTCATCGCGCTGAAGAAATACCGCTGGCCGGGCAACATCCGTCAGCTCAAGAACGTGGCGGAGACAGTTTCCGCAATCGAGACCTCGAAGTGCGCTTCGAGGGCGGACAAATGCGAGGTGAACGCCGAGACGCTGAAACAATACCTTCCGGACCAGGATATGAATCTGCTTCCGGCAACGGTGGAGAAGGGTCAGGACACATTCAAGAACTCGGAGGAAAGGGAGGCGGTGATTCGCGCACTCTACACTCTGAGGCAGGATGTGGACTACCTCAAGAGCGTGGTTCTGAAGGGCGGAGCGGCTTCTGGCGGCAGCGTACCGTCACTTGCGGGGGCAATAGAAGGCCCTGGCGCGGGGGCGGAGGATTTCGCTTCCGGTGCTGCGGCTCCGGGAAGTATCCGCTGGGACGAACCTCGCCGGCCTTCCGCCGAGGAGGACTACGAGCCTGAGGAGCAGGGACTTGTGGAGGATGTGCATCAGGACATTTCGCTCAAGAGGCTCAGCCAGGAGCTCATCGACAAGGCTCTTCGCAAGCACGGAGGCAACCGCAAGGCAGCGGCGGCGGAGCTCGGGATCTCCGAGAGGACCCTCTACCGCAAAATCCGCCAGCAATCAGAAGAAGGCAAGGAGGCATAAGGGGGCCGGACTCTCCGAAGGGCTCATTGAAGGCCTTCACAAGGCGAAATGAGGCGCGGAGTGATTGAAAATCAGTAAAAATTTATTTCGTAAAAAATATGGCGACACGACATATAATAAGGTACGCGCTGGATGTGGCGGCGCTCATCGGGGCAGCGCTCATCGTCCGCGCCTGCGGCATCTACTCTTTCACGGGAACATCGATTCAGCCGGACGTGAAGACCGTCACAATCGAATACTTCGAGTACAAGGCGCTCAAGGTGAACCCGACGCTTTCGAACGACCTCACTGAGGCGATGAAGGACAAGTTCCGCAAACTCACCAAGCTGGAAGAGGTCGAGGAGGACGGAGACCTTGTAATTGCCGGAGAGATAACCGGTTACGATGTTAAGGCAACCGCCGTTTCCGCCGACGAGCAGGCAGCGATGAACCGCCTCACGGTCAATGTGAAGATTTATTTCACCAACAAGAAATATCCGGAGGACGATTTCGAGAAGTCATTCTCGGCCTACGCGGACTTCTCCGCGGACCAGATGCTGGACGCAGTTGAGGCCGACCTGATTTCGGGCACCGACGGCATTCTGGACAAGCTCTGCGAGGATATCTTCAACGCCACCGTAGC
>CAYNDY010000107.1:0-3943 GCA_964396105.1 uncultured Muribaculaceae bacterium | reverse complement strand
ACTCTCGAGGAGCTCTCGGGGGTGGTGAACATATACCCCTGGTTCGCTGCGGCGCGAAGGGAACTGTGCCTCAGGATGGGCCCGGAGGGGCTTTCACAAGACGGGGGGCGGCTCTTTGCGGAGGCTGCGCTCTATGTTCCCTGCCGAAGGAGAATCAGCGAAATTGCATTGCGGGGAAAGGGAGTTTCCGCCTCGGCTCACAGGGATACAGATGTGGAGGAACTCCTGAAATCCCACGCCGAGAATGCCGTCAAAGGCGTTGAAAGCGCAGGTGGGCCCGAGACTACGGGCTACAGAAGAGAAGTGAGACTTGTCGGAGGGGACTATTTTTCCCAGAGCGACTACGCCTCGGTGAAGGAAAATGTGGACACCGCCGGGATGTTCAAAAACATATCCTCTGAAGAAAGCAGGGGGCCGGAGGAGAAGAGAGCGGGGATTCAGAACCTCGGGTTCTACACCGAAACTCTCGCCGCGATTTATGCCGAACAGGGCTATTTTGAGGAGGCCAAATCAATTTATTCACAACTAATTTTGGCATATCCGGAAAAAAGTGCTTACTTTGCATCCCTTATTGAAAAGTTAGACGAGAGGTAAATACAAGTTACCTCTGTTTTCCTCTGATTTTTGAGGACAGATTGCTTTTTGAAGAGGGAGTTTAGCGGGCTAAATGACCGATGAAAAAAGGAATATAGACCAAAAAGAAATTAAAAGTATAAACAATATGAAGGCATTATTCATAATTCTCACAGTGCTTGTAATCCTTGCAAGCATCCTGCTTACAATCGTCGTCCTGCTTCAGAA
The DNA here is from genome assembly GCA_964396105.1 of uncultured Muribaculaceae bacterium. Taxonomy (GTDB): domain Bacteria; phylum Bacteroidota; class Bacteroidia; order Bacteroidales; family UBA932; genus Cryptobacteroides. Next base: position 3,142 of record CAYNDY010000107.1, on the reverse strand, counting down.
CAGCAAGGGAGGCGGACTCGCAAGCAACTTCACAACCGGCAACCAGACTTTCGGCGTCCGTCAGACCGCTGATATGCTCGAGAAACTCACCTGGGGACTCGTCGCTTTCATCTTCGTCGTTTCCGTGGTGACCACTTTCATCCCGCACATCAACAACAGCGGCAACATCACCGACCAGATTGACACCGAGATTGCGGCTCCGGCTCCTGATTTCGAAGGTCAGCCTGCCGACACCACCGCAGCTGAATAAGCACAGGGCCGTCTGAGACGCCAACCGCTGGCAGTCCCCTCAAGGCCCCCGGAGGCCGATTCTCTCTACAAGAGTTTTCGCTAACTGACAAAATGTCAGTGTTTTCCGCATAGGAATATAATTTGGATTTCATAAAGCCGTCTGCTCAAGCGAGCAGGCGGTTTTTATGTTTAACCAAGTGGCCTCACCGCAGCGCAAGACACTGCAGGCGGCCCCAAAAAAGATTTTTAACTATGGAGAACAAGTATGAGAATCTGCAAAAATACGCCATCAACCTCAATGAACGGGCAGCCCAGGGAAAACTGGATCCGGTCATCGGGCGTGACGAGGAAATAAGAAGGGTTCTCCAGATTTTGTCGAGGAGAACGAAAAACAACCCTATACTTGTGGGTGAGCCGGGTGTCGGTAAAACCGCCATTTCGGAAGGCATCGCCCAGAAAATCGTGGACGGCAACGTGCCTGAGAACCTGAAGAACAGGATAATCTACTCTTTGGACCTCGGAGCCGTGATTGCCGGAGCGAAGTACCAGGGAGAGTTCGAGGAAAGGCTGAAAGCCATTGTGAAAGAGGTGGTTGACAGCGACGGCGAGGTCATCCTTTTCATCGATGAGATTCACACTCTTGTCGGTGCGGGACGAAGCTCCGGCGCGATGGACGCCTCCAACATCCTGAAGCCGGCCCTTGCGAGGGGCGAGCTGCGCACCATCGGTTCCACGACCCTGGACGAGTACCAGAAGTACTTCGAGACCGACAAGGCGCTCGAAAGAAGGTTCCAGATGGTAATGGTGGACGAGCCTACCCCGGCGGAGTCCATTTCCATCCTGAGAGGGCTTAAAGAGAAATACGAGAACCACCACAAGGTGAAAATAGAGGACGACGCGCTGATTTCAGCCGTGGAGCTTTCCCACCGCTACATCACTTCGAGGTTCCTGCCGGACAAGGCAATCGACCTCGTGGACGAGGCGGCCTCCAAACTCCGTCTTGAGATGAACTCAGTTCCGGAGCCTATCGCGGAGCTGGACAGCAAGATCAAGCAGCTCGAAATCGAGAAGGAAGCCGTAAAGCACGAGGGCGTTTCCCTCAAGCTGGACAAGATCGAGGGCGACCTTGCCGAGGCACGCAAGGAGCACGCTGCGCTGGAGAAAAGGTGGGACGAGGAAAAGGGCATCCTTTCCGAAATCCAGAGCGCGAGGGCGTCTCTCGAGCAGCTTAAAATCCAGGCCGCCGCAGCCGAAAGGAGCGGAGACTATGGAAAGGTGGCCGAAATCCGCTACGGAAAGATGGCAACTCTTCAGAAGAGGGTCGATGAGCTCACGGCGAAAAAGGCCGCAATCAAGGACCCTATTCTCAACGAGTCCGTCACCCCGGCCGACATCGCCGAAATCGTGGCCCGCTGGACCGGCATTCCTGTGAACAGGATGCTGGAGAGCGAGAAGGAGAAACTCCTGAGGATGGAAAGCGAGCTGCACAAGAGGGTCATCGGACAGGACAAGGCCATCAAGGCGGTTTCCGATGCGGTGCGCCGCTCAAGGGCAGGTCTGCAGAACGAGAAAAGACCTATCGGTTCGTTTATGTTCCTAGGAACCACCGGCGTGGGCAAGACCGAACTTGCGAAGACCCTTGCGGAGTTCCTGTTCAACGACGAAAATATGATTACCCGAATCGATATGTCCGAGTACCAGGAGAGGCACTCAGTGAGCCGGCTTGTCGGCGCGCCTCCGGGATATGTGGGCTACGACGAGGGCGGTCAGCTCACCGAGGCAGTAAGGAGAAAGCCGTACTCAGTCATCCTGCTGGATGAAATCGAGAAGGCCCATCCGGATGTGTTCAACATCCTGCTTCAGGTGCTGGACGACGGCCGTCTGACCGACAACAAGGGCAGAACGGTGGACTTCAAGAACACCATCCTCATTATGACCTCCAACGCCACCGAGGCTCAGCTCCACGAGACGATGAGACCTGAATTCCTCAACCGAATTGACGAAATCATCACTTTCGAGCAGCTCACCAAGGACGATATCCGTGAGATTCTCCACCTGCAGATGGATGCCCTCAGGGCGAAACTGGACGAGAACGGAGTGGGCATCCGCTTCACGGACGAGTTCGAGGAGTATATGACCACCGAGGGCTACGACCCTGCCTACGGCGCAAGGCCTATCAAGAGGCTGATGCAGAGGGAGCTTGTGAACCTCATCGCGAAAGCCATCCTCGAGGGCCGCGTGAACAAGGGCTCGACCATCAAGGTCGACGTCCGTGACGGCCAGGTCGTAATAGACGAGGTTGACTAAAAAGCGGTCTACCGCACAAAAAAACGAGGGTGACCCCAAAAGTCATCCTCGTTTTTTGTTTCTGTAAAAGCCTTAGACTACAGTAAGGAGAGGAAATACTGCCGCAGCGTGGTCCAGTCGTAGTACGGGCCCTGAACTGTAGAGAGGGCAGGGATGGTGGTCTCGCACTCGTTGCGGAGGAGCTTTACGAGGACATCGCCCTTTTTGTTGCGGTAGAAAATCAGCTGGAGACTGGAGGCCATCGGCATCATCTTGAAGCCGTACCAGAGAGTAGGTGCATCGGCGAGGCGGTGCTCCTCTTCAAGGCCCTCCACCCTCAGAAGGCTCAGAAGCGGCGAGAGGCCGGTGTCGTGGCCGAAACGAAGATCGGCGGCGTGGTCGTTCCCCGCGAGGGCCGCGTCGGCCTTTTCAACGATGTCGCGAAGAATCCTCTGGCCGATTATGTCCCGGCCGCGGCCGTTTTCCACCGTTGAGCACATTGAGTTATAGTGGGTTACGCTGTCGTGGCACCAGGCCGCATAGAGCTCGTCAACGGTAAAGTGGCGCAGGATGTCCGGGTCGGTGTCGAGGTTCTGCTCTATGCCTCCGGCAATGACTACGTTCT
>CAYNDY010000106.1:0-6386 GCA_964396105.1 uncultured Muribaculaceae bacterium | reverse complement strand
TTTTTGCGTCTTCGCTTCGCTCAGACCCCTCCCAAGCTTCGCTTGGGCCCCTCCCTCTTATGAGGCCGAGGGTGGCCACAGCAAAAAAGTGGCAATCCACTACGCCGCTGCGCTCCTTTCGTATTGCAGTTTAAATTTGGCATAGAGGTTTTCACCTGATTTTATTTCGGCTTTTACCTCTACTATATCGTTATTGTTTTCGTCTTTATTCTCGTTTTTATTTTCGTCTATATTTTCTTTCTTGCCTTCCTTTATATTTCCGTTCTTGTTTTCCTCTATATTTACCTTCTTGGCATTCGCCTCAATATACACTTCAATCTGGCCCGTTTCCGGAGTTACGACCTGAACATATTTCGCTTCCTTCACCGTTTTCAGGCTCAGCTTTTCGCCACGGAGGCTTTCGGTGAGCTCTCTTATTATACTCAGAAGGCAGACTCCCGGAGTTATCGGACAGTCGGGAAAATGGCCCCGGTAGATTGGCGAGTCGGGAAGAAGGCTCAGAGTAAACTTCGCCTCTTTCTCTGAGATAACTTCCTTGTTTTCAATTATATATAAATTTCCTTCAAACATATATTTTATTCACTCTCTTTCTTTTCCCTTCGTTTTCCGAGCCCTTCCCTGCCCCTCTCTCGGGCGAACGATTAAAATTCAAACAGGGCGGCGTCAAGTTCGGGATTTACCTTTATGTTGCGGCAGAGGATTGTGGTGCTGTCACCGTTTTTCTCCTCGATTTCTATTTTGGAGGCAACGCCTGTCTTTTTGTCTATGCGGACTCTGACTTCCCGGAACAGCCTTTTGGCGCTCTGCTCAACGGTAACAAGTTTAAGATGGAGGCCGTCGGACTTCTCCTCGGCGGCGCAGTCAAAACCTTCGGCCCTGATGAGCGGAGATGTTTTGGAATTTTCCTCTGAAACGCCTTCTGAGGTGCTCCCAGTCTGGACTCCGGCGGAAAGAAGGCCTGTCATCAGTTTGGAGATTCTTGTATAGAGGCTTCCTCCTTTGGCTTTGGACTGTTTCTCTCCTGAGGAATTTCTCGTGAGGACTTTTTCGCCATTCATTATGAAAAGGCTCTTGTAGGGGGCGGTGTATTCCCAGCGGACTTTGTCGGGGGCGGCGTAGGCCATTTTTCCTTCCGAAACTATGTCATTTTCAAGCATTTCGGAAGATTTGGTCTGCGTGAAGTCGAAGGTGAGCGAAGTCGGAGAGGAGAGCGCGGGGGCATTCTGGCCGGACAGCATTCCTGCTGTGAGGAGGCTCAAAACAAACGCTGAAATATATTTTTGGATTCTCATTTTTTCTGAACTCTATTTTGCAATCAGCGCACAGCCCGCCATAATCAGCAGAACCCCCACCCACTGGGCGGCGGAAACGGGCTCGTGGAAAACAAGAAGGGCGGCTATGAGGCCGAAAAGGTAGCTGAGGCAGCTGAGCGGATATGCTACTCCGAAGGGGTAGTTCTTGAGGATGTAGAGCCAAAGGACAGTGGCAACGGCGAAAGTGAGGCCGCAACCGAGGAACCACCAGTTGGTGAGCTGGGCGAGGAAAAATTTCCAGGTCCAGGAGAATGTGCCCATTTTGTTCAGAGCCATTTTAAGCAGGACCTGTCCTCCGCAAAGGAAGACAGCCTGAATAACTGACAGTGTCAAGAGTCTCAGCATACTTTTTCTTTCGTTAATGTCCGGCGCCGGATGCTCCAGACCTTTCGAAACGGCAAAAGGGGCTTGCGCGGCGGCTAAATCCTACAAATTTACGAATTATTTTGCAAGTAGAGTAAGGCTCCAGTGGCGTCCGCGGGAGTGGTTGACTATAAGGACATTACGGGGAGAAAGTTTTGCGGCAATCTTTTCCCGCTCAGGCTCGTCCCCCTCGGCAGTCTCCGCTCCGGCGAAAAGGCACGCGGGGACGGTGCCGCGTCTTAGGAGGGCCTCGGCGACGCAGAATCCTGCGGCACAGGAGCCGAAGCCTTCGCCCCAGAGATGTTTCCAGCGGGCGGCAGGGATGCCGGCAAAAAGAGGAGCCATGGTGTCATAGAGCGCATCGTTCTCTCTGTTGCCGCTGCGGCCTTCAAGGACGAGGTCTATTTCTCCGCTCGCGACTGCTGCCTTGCGGCAAAGAGCAGAAAGGGCCTTTTGAAAGGCTTCAGGGAGGGACTCGGGGTCCTTGCACCAGAAGGTACGGCAGTCAAGCAGCCGGACCGGGGCAGGGGCCGCCTGCTCAGAGGTTTGGGCTGCAGAGGCACCTCCGGCGTTGCCCGGGAGTTCGGCACCATCGCCCTCATCGGCGTCAAGGAGCACTGAGGCGGCTGTTTCGCCGGCCTTGCAACCTTCGCCGCGGAAAAGGTCGCGCCGCTGCATCGCATAGACCTTCTCGCTCAACTCGTCGAAAGCGCCGACTAGGACATTTTCCATTCTTCCCAGTCGCAGGCGAGTCAGAGCATCGCAGAGGGCGGTCTCGAAGGAGAGGGACTCCTGCGACCAGGTGCAGTTGTAGCCGTGGGTGCGGGTCTTGATGGCAATCAGGGAGCTGAGGGTGTTGTGGGTGGACTGCATAAATGCCGTCGGGCTCACCGTAGCGGCGGAGTCGTCCCCGCCCCGGAGCGCGCCCATAACGGTTTCCATATCCTTGACGCTGCCAAGTGCGGTGCCGGTTATGATGGCCTGGGGGCGTTCAAGTCCCGCCCTTTGAAGCGCCGTGAGGGAGACTGCAAGGGCTCTTTTACTGAGCCGCCCCATCCTTCGTCCCTCGATTGGCGAAACGAAGGCGGAGTAGTCCGCTTCGACGGTGGGGAGTTTTTCCTCGGTGCAGACCACAGGAGTCTCCATCCAGTCGTCAGAGAGGGGCGGCTGGGCAGAGATGAGGGCCGTAGAGCGGATGTATATCTGTTTGTCTTTCATTGTCATTCCAGTTTCATTTGTCCCTGAGAAGAGCTTTCGGCTCAAAGGCTTGAGAATATCAGCGAGGAGTCGTTTCCTCCGAATCCGAAGGCGTTGCAGAGGACGTTGCGGAGCTTCAATTTTTCTTCACCCATATATGGGCTCAGGGTGTCTTCGCCGGCCTCTTTCCAGCCGAGGTTCACCGGGATGAAGTCATTCTGCATTGCAAGCAGGCAGAAGACCGACTCTATTGAGCCTGAGGCACTTGTGGTGTGGCCGGTGAAGGATTTGGTGGAGGAGACTCGCACCGGGGAGGAGAATACCCTGCGGATTGCGGCGGATTCGCTCGCGTCGTTGTTCGGGGTGCCGGTGCCGTGGGCGTTAATGTAGTCAATCTGCTCGGGGCGAAGTCCCGCCATTGAAAGAGCTGCGGTCATCGAAAGATAGGCTCCTTCGCCCTCCGGAGAGGATGCGGTCTGGTGGAAGGCGTCGCAGGAGTTGGCGTAACCGCTTAGGCGGGCAAGGATTTTCGCACCTCTTTTTCTTGCGTGTTCCTCGCCTTCCAGGATGAGGAAGCCCGCTCCTTCGCCGAGGTTGAGGCCGCGGCGGGTTCTGTCGAACGGGCGGCACTGCTCGCTGTCGAGAATCATCAGGGAGTTGAAACCGTTGAGATGGAAGACCGAGAGGCATTCGCTTCCCCCGGCGGCGGCAATCTCCGTTTCGCCAGCGCGAATCATTTCGGCGGCTCTTATTATGGCGTTTGCGGCGGATGAGCAGGCTGTGGATGGGGTCTGGATGTCGCTGAAGCAGTCAAAGCAGGAGGCCATCAGTTCCGTTGTGGCGCCGCAGCCCTGCAGGGGGATGTACTCCGAGTGGAGTGGCGAGGAGAGAAAGTCGGAGTAGTACTGCTCGGTTTTCTCCATTCCGCCGACGGTCGTGCCGCTGACAAGGGGGAATTTCTCACCTTCGCTCCCGGAAAGTCCGGCTTCCTCGAGGGCCTCCCTGAGGGCGAGGACTCCGAGAAGGGCGGTGCGGGTGAAGGGCCGCTCGGAAGGGATGCCGAGGGTGGAGCGAATCTCGGCGTCGCTCAGCTTGACCTCTCCTACGGGAAGTTCACGGTGGGAGGTCGAAAGGTAGCGGACCTCCCCGATGCCGGTTTTGCGCTCCAGGAGGCTTCTCAGCGTCTGCTCCTTTCCCACGCCTATTGCGGAAACTACCCCGCTTCCTGTAATGACGATATTCATTGTTATTTCGTGCGGTTTTTCTCGATGTAGTCGGCCATTACGTTCACCGACTTGAAGACGTCCTTGCCTTCTGCGGGGCTTTTGAGGCGGATTCCGTACTGCTTTTCGAGAAGAACAATCAGTTCGAGGGCGTCGATTGAGTCAAGGCCCAGTCCCTTGTCGAAAAGCGGAGCGTCTGAGTCGATGTCCGCAGGGGTCATACCGTCAAAGTTCAGCGCAGTGATAATCTGCTGCTTGAGTTCATTTACAAAATTTTCGTCCATATTTTTTTCTTTTACTTTTATTTCAAATTTCTCTTCACGAGTCCAAGGTGAGCCTCGAACTCGTCTTCATCCGTGCATTCCAGATAGCCGCAGAGAGCGGAATCAAGCCCCCTGTCCTGAAATTCCCTTTGGACCGTCCGGCGGAACGCCTCGGCGTCGTATTCCTCGGCAATGAAGAACATCGTTTCGCCGTACCACTTGTTGCGGATGGCGATTTCGCCGCAGGAAATGTTCGGGAGGGTGTAAACGAAAAGCGCCGGAGACGGGAACCAGTTTGCAGGGTCCTCGATGGTCTTTTCGTAGTGGAGGTCGTTGCAGAGGGAGGCGCTGCGGTTGCACAGGATCACTCCCCTGTCCTTCCTCGGAACAGGCCTCTCACCCGGCTCCACGGCATTTAGGAGCAGTTCGGAGGCTACAAAGCCGAGTTTTGCGAGCGGGTCCATCTTGAAGAACTTCACATAGTCAATTCCCAGCGATCGGAAAGCCTCGTGGATTTTTTCCCTTCCTGTGCCCCGGATGTCCAACTTATTGCCGTTCAGGATTATAGAATCGGGGGTTATGTCAATTGTGCCGAGAGTTTCAAGGGCGGTGTCACCGCCCTGCGAAGATGCGGAACAACTATCTGAAACGCAGGAGCATGATGTTTCCCCACAAGAGGCCGCCCCGCACTCGGCTCCTCCTTCCGAAAGGCGGAAGGCGACGGCGGCGTTGCAGCCCCCGAAGCCGGAGATGAGTTTCACAAAAGAGCGTTTATCCGTTGTGCGAAGTTCCGCGCTTACATTCACCGGGCAGGAAACCCCGGGATTTTCAAAGCCGCGGGTCGGGAGGACAAGGCCTCGGGCGGTGGCGTGCATTGAAAGAATGGTCTCAAGAACGCCCGCAGCGCCCATCGTGTGGCCGAAAAAGCCTTTAAGGGAGTTCACCGGAACCTCCGAAAGCCCTGCGCGGGAAAGCGCTATGGACTCCATTTCGTCGTTGTAGGCCGTTGCAGTGCCGTGAACATTGACTGCGGCAAGATCTTCAGCCTTGACAGCCCCGCTCTCCAGGAGGTATTCCAGGGCGAGGAAACTGCCCTCCCCCGTGCGTGACGGACCGGAAATGTGGTTGGCGTCGTTGCGGACGCACCCCTCAACGATTTCCCAGCCAGTGCCGGCAGGCTCCGCTGAGTCATCACACTTTGAGGCTTCAGGACCGGCTGCAGAGCAGGATGAGAAAGAACTCCGCTGAAGAACCACCGTTGCGGCAGCCTCTCCGAGATTGAGTCCGCGGCGGTCGCGGTCGAACGGGCGGCAGAGCTCCGGCGAAAGCGCCTTGAAGGACTGGAAGCCCGAAACTATGAATTTGCTTTGAACGTCCACCCCGATGACGACCGCTGTCCGGAACTCTCCGCCGCGAAGAAGCCTTAGTGCCTCAATTTCGGCGCAAACCCCTGAGATGCAGGCGTTTGAGATGGCAATGGGGGCCACGGAATTACCGAACCAGGATGCGATTTTGCGCGCTGAAGAGCCGATCGTTGTCCAGATGTTGCCCTTTGTGGAGGAAAGGACGAAAACTGTGTCGGGCGAAGACGGGTCTATGCCGGAGGCGGCGATTGCGCGGGAGGCGGAAAGAATGGAAATTCTCTCAAGGAAACTGTAGCCCTCGGAAGGGATGCCCTCACGGGAGAAGACTTCCTCCATCTTCAGTCTGTCGAAAAGCGAGGCCACGAAAGGCTCCGGAAGGCCGAAAGTGCCCTTGTGCAGATGCACGGAGCCGCTCCACTCTTTCCCTCCTTCAACCGCCTCATCGCCCGAGAGGGCATAGCCCCCGCACGGAGACTCCCCCCCGGAGATGGCAAGCACCGCCTCCAGATTTTCTTCGCTTCCGATTCCAAGCGGCGAAACCACATCGTCTGCAATGACCCGGACCTTTATATTTTCGTTTCTTTCCATCATTCCTCGATTCAACTTACTTAACTTTCGCAAGTATCTAACTTATTTCTATATAACCCTCCTCCCTCTAATCAA
>CAYNDY010000105.1:0-6396 GCA_964396105.1 uncultured Muribaculaceae bacterium | reverse complement strand
TGCGTCACTCCTTTTGTTTTAAAGGCAAAACCGTAAGCCGGGTTCTGTTTTAGTCTGTCATTTATCTTCGCAACCTACCCCTCGGCAGCGGGCGGGCAGCCCTTGATTGCCGATATATTTGGTCTTGCAGGTCCCGGTGCCGTATCCCCGCAGTGTCGCCACTGCGGGTCGTGAGCTCTTACCTCGCGTTTTCACCCTTGCTGCGGCCGTGCAGTTCCCCCGGACGGGGGCTTGCGCGGACCTTTAGTCAGCGGTTATTTTCTGTTACGGCTCCCATAAAGTTACCTCCATCAGTGCTTTCCACTGCGGGATGCCCTTTCCTGCCCGGACTTTCCTCACCCTTTCGGGCGCGACAAACCGTTTTGCCTATATCTTCTATTTTATCCCCGGATTGGGGAGAAATTGTTTTTTTTGTCGAACTGCTTGAAGCAGAGCTATATAGCCCTACTTGATGTAGCCTGCTTTGCGCTCGCGGCGCTCGTTTCTCGCCTCAATGCGTTTCACCTCCTTCTCCAGCGCCGGGGTGATGTCTTCGCAATGCTTGTGGCACTGCATTGACTTGGAGTACATCCTTCCGATGCAGAAATTGGAGTGCGTGCATCCGCTGCAGTGGTTCTCGTCGGCCTTGAGCTTGTTCACGAAATCTGTGTCCTCAAGCACTGCACGGCCCATCTGGAAGAGCGGGAAGCCGTTTTCGAGCACTTTGCGCGCGTCCTCTCCGGTCGTTACTCCGCCCACATAGATGAACGGATAGTCCGGCATAGCCTCGCGGAACTTCATCGCGTCTTCCATAAAGAAGAGGTGCTTGAAGGTTACAGGCGGGCACACCATCCACGCTCCGAGGTGCAGGACAATCTTGAGCCACCAGAATGAGGCGGGCATATAGTGCGCGATGGCCTTCGTCGGGAACTCGCCCCTCATTACGTAAATCGGTGCGCGGCTCACAAAGCCTCCTGAGAGGGCGATCGCGTCAACCCCGAGCTTGCGCAGTTCCTTTGCAACTTCAATCAGCTCAGGCACTTCCTGGCCTCCTCTGAAGCCGTCCCTGGTGTTGAGCTTCGCGGTGACTGCGATTTTTCCGTCAGCGGCCTTGATGACCTCGCGGATACACTCCCTCATAAAGTTCATCCTGTTGTCGAGACTTCCGCCGTAGCGGTCGTGACGGTGGTTGGTGTACGGGGAGAGGAACTGGGAGATGAGGTAGCCGTGGCCGGCGTGAATCTCAACTGCGTCAAAGCCTGCCTTGATGGCAAGGCGAACAGCGTCTCCGAACGACTTCACCACGAAATCGATGTCCTTCTGGGTCATCTTGCGGTAGAAGGTAGGGGAGTAGAGGTTGAACCCGTTGCTGGCTCCGATAGGGGTCTGTCCGCAGGTGCGGCGGTGTGTCATATTACCGCAGTGGCCGAGCTGGATGCTGGCTTTTGCACCTTCAGCGTGCACCGCGTCGGTGAGCCTCTTCAGGTCCGGAACAATTTCTTCCCTCATCCAGAGCTGGGTGTCGAAGCTGATTCCGCTCTGGCAGACTGCTGCGTAGGCTACGGTGGTCATTCCGATGCCGCCGCGGGCTACGGCTGTGTGGTAATTGAGAAGTTCCTCAGTGGGGGAGTTGTTCTTTCCCATACCCTCGAAAGCTGCGGAGCGCACTGTCCTGTTCCTCAGCTCGATGGGACCCAATTTATAAGGAGTGAATATCTCGCTCATATCTATTGTATTTAGTTTCTATTAGGATGCATTGACGCAGCAATGCGCTTTTTTAGGACATTTCCTTTACCAAATGTATGGAATAAGGTTCTTCTTGTGCAGGGAAGTGTACTCCTCGCCGAACTCCTGCTCATATTTCTCGGTCAGCGACTTTGCTCTCGGACCGAGGTTAGCGAATGTCCAGACGGCGAAAAGCAGCCCGGCCGGCGACCAGGTGAGAATAGCGTATCCAATCCACTCTACGAGCTCGCCGAAGTAGTTCGCGCTCGTAACATATTTATACAGACCCTTTTTCGGGATGTAATGCTTTGTGTCTCCGGGCTTTCTGAGGTGGCGGATTACGTGGTCGGAATTGAGGTTGATTCCCATTCCCGTGAAGAAAATAACCGTTCCTATTATAAAGCGAGGGTCCCGGAACCAGGAAAGTTTATAATAGCCTTCGGGTGCCTGAGCCTCCATAAGCCCGGGGATTCCGAAAATCCATCCGGCGATGAGGAACGAATTCACCGTGTTGAAAACCATACCCATAGCCATAATCGCAATAGGGGTGCGGCTTTTTCCCCTCATAAGCAGCGGGAATATGAATGAGCGCTGGAAATAGTGCAGAAGGAAAAGGCCTGCCATCGCATATAGCACTCCGGTGCAGCTTCCGTTCACTGTCCCGTTCCATCCCTGTCCAGCTCCGGGGCCGCTAATGGCGAACTTCAGAGTGTAGTAGAGCAGGTAGAGGAACGCCGGGGCTTCCATAATTATCCAGGCAGCCTTGTTGGAGATGCTCGGACCCCATTTGTTGTTCGAGAGGTAGCCGTAGCCTGCCTTGAAATAGAACAGCATAATGAAGACGAAAACGGCGAGAACCGCCATCGTAACCATCACAGTGTAGTAAAGATTCATAACAGATGTTTTAGTCTATATGCGAAAAACGGCGCAAAGTTAGTAATTTTTTAATAAACAAGGTAATGGGTCCGGGAAGGGTGCTGCGCGGGAGAAAATGTCGGGAAAATTGTTCGAATTATTTTGCGGAACGGCCAAAAAGCAGTACATTTGTGCCCCTGTTGGAAGTAAAGGCTTTCAGCAGGATTTTTCATTTTGGGAAGGTTCCTTTTCCCCTTGAATATATCCTGAGTACATTCGCTTGGACTTTTGTCTGAGAATTTGGGCTTTAGATCAATAAAAATAGGTATATATCATTATGAACACCAAGTACGTATTCGTTTCGGGAGGCGTTGCCTCGTCGCTGGGAAAGGGCATCATCGCGGCCTCGCTGGCAAAACTTCTTCAGGCAAGGGGATTGAAAGTCACAATCCAGAAATTTGACCCCTATATCAATGTGGACCCGGGCACACTCAACCCCTATGAGCACGGCGAGTGCTATGTGACTGAAGACGGCGCCGAGACCGACCTCGACCTCGGACACTACGAGAGATTCCTCGGAGTTTACACCTCAAAGGCGAATAACGTCACGACAGGAAAAATATACCACACCGTAATCAGCAAGGAAAGGGAGGGCGCGTACCTCGGGAAAACCGTGCAGATCGTCCCTCACATCACCGATGAAATCAAGCGCAGGATGATGCTCATTTCCAAGACTCAGGATTACGATGTCATCATCACGGAAATCGGCGGAACAGTGGGCGATATGGAGTCCCAGCCGTTCGTGGAGGCCGTGCGTCAGCTCCAGTGGGAACTTCCCGAGGAGGACTGCGTCACAATCCACCTCACCCTCGTGCCTTACCTCAAGGCTGCGAAGGAACTCAAGACCAAGCCTACCCAGCACTCCGTCCAGGCTCTCCAGCAGGCAGGCGTGCAGCCTGACATCATCGTCTGCAGAACCGAGTACGACCTTTCTCCGGAACTGAGGAAGAAGGTGGCGCTTTTCTGCAATGTGAAACCTGGTCACGTCATCCAGTCAATCGATGCCGACTCCATCTACAAGGTTCCGCTCAATATGCACGAGGAAGGGCTTGACCGTCTGGTTCTCAACCACTTCGGACTTAACGATGTCCCTGAGGCTAACCTCGGAAAGTGGAACGAGTTCCTCCACAAGCTTGACAACCCTAAGAACGAGGTGAACATCGCCCTCGTGGGAAAATACGACCTTCAGGATGCCTACAAGTCCATCCGCGAGTCTTTCGTTCACGCCGGCGCCGCAAACGAGTGCAGGGTGAATGTTCAGTATGTCCACAGCGAGAACATCAACGAGGCCACTGTAGCTGAACTTCTCGGGGGAATGGACGGAATCCTCGTCGCTCCGGGCTTCGGAGAGAGGGGACTTGAGGGAAAGATTGAGGCTGTGAAATATGCCCGCGAGAATAGAATCCCATTCTTTGGAATCTGCCTCGGAATGCAGATGTGCGTCGTGGAGTTCGCGCGCAACGTCCTCGGAATGGACGGCGCAAGCTCAACCGAGGTCAACCCAGCTACGACTTTCCCTGTCATCAACCTGATGGAGGACCAGAAGAGCACCACCTCAAAGGGCGGCACAATGCGTTTGGGCGCTTACGAGTGCGTTCTCAAGGAAGGCTCGCTTGCAAAGAAGATTTACGGAACTGCTAAGATTTCAGAGCGTCACCGCCACCGCTACGAGCTCAACAGCGACTATCTCGGACTCTTCGAGAAGGCCGGCCTGATTGCTTCAGGAAAGAATCCGGACACTCGCCTCGTGGAGATTGTGGAGATTCCTTCACATCCGTTCTTCATCGGAGTTCAGTTCCATCCTGAGTACAAGAGCACCCCGGAGAATCCTCAGCCGATTTTCGTCGCTTTCGTCAAGGCCGCAATGGCTCAGAAGGCCGCCGCAGCGAAAAAGTCTGCAGAGACAAAGACAAAGTAATTCGACGAGGGAATTATTGAAAAATAAGTCTCAAGACGAAATAATTGCTATATTTGCGCCGCTTTTCCAAGCACAATCGCTTGAGAGGCGGCGTAAATTTTAGGCAATATGTTGACTTTCAGAAATATACTCCTCGTTGTGGCGGCTCTTGTCCTCTCCACTTCCTGCAAAGGGGGCGGAAAGAAGGCGGAAGGTGCGCCGGCGGCAAAGAGATATTCAGTTGAAGTCATAAATACCTATCCCCACAGCACCTCCTCCTACACCCAGGGCCTGTTCTTTAATGACGGCCGGCTCTACGAGAGCACAGGGCAGTACGGCGAGTCGTTTTTCGCCGAGGTGGACCTTGCAACCGGGAAAGCCCTGAGAAGGTTCGACCTTGACAAAAGATATTTCGGAGAGGGCTCGCAGATCTTCGGGGGAAGGCTCTATGTCCTAACCTGGCGCAATTTTGTGACGCTCGAGTACGATGCCGAAACTTTCCGACCCGTGCGGCATATTACCAACACACGCGAAGGCTGGGGGCTCACGACTGACGGTAAATCCCTCATTATGAGCGACGGAAGTTCGAACATCTATTTCCTGAACGCCGATTTCAAGGTGGAGAGAAGGATCGTTGTGAAGAACGGGAAGAAGGCCGTTGGGATGCTGAACGAGCTGGAGTGGATTGACGGACGGATTTGGGCGAATGTTTACCTGACGGACAAGATAGTGATTATAAATCCCGAAAGCGGAGCCGTGGAGGGGATTGTGGACTGCGAAGGGCTGCTGCCCGATGAGCTTCGCACCCCGGAGACCGATGTTCTCAACGGCATCGCCTACAACCCGGCCGACGGGAAGATCTATCTGACCGGCAAGCTGTGGCCTCAGCTTTATGAGGTAAAAATTGTGGAAAAATAAAATGGATGGCAGTCTGTCTTTTTCTGACAGGGAGTCATTCTAATAAAAGGAATAAACAAGCAGGGGTACTCGAGGGTAATAAATGCCTCGGGTTGAGATCATACCCATTGAACCTGATGCGGCCAATACCGCCGAAGGGAATGCAAATATAATCTCATTGCGGAAGAAAGGGGTTCCGTTCACGGGCCCGCAACCTTCCGGCCCCTCGTATAGTATTAATAATTAATTAATTGCTTTATGCGAGGTTTTTTAATTTTAGCGGTGCTCGGCACCCTCATTCCGTCTGTCCCGTCGTTTTCGGCAGATGGAGTCGTTCCAAAAGAGTCTTCCAAGATTGAAGACACAACCGTTTCTTCAGACGAAAATGCAGACGGCGAGCCTGTAAGAGTCGAAAAAATCGACAGCACGGTCATCGTTGCCACAAGGGCCGGGGCGAAAACTCCTGTCACCTACACGATGATTTACAAGGACGCTCTCCTAAGGTCCAACCCCTTGAACTCCCTCCCGATGACCCTCAGCCTTCAGCCTTCGGTTGTCGCCGTGAATGAGGGCGGAACCGGCCTCGGCTACTCCAAGATGACCATCCGCGGCAGCAAGGGCTCCCAGACCAATGTGACTCTCAACGGCATAACCCTCAATGACTCCGAATCTCAGGAGGTCTTCTGGGTCAATATCCCTTCGCTCTCGTCCATTCTTTCCTCAGTCCAGCTTCAGAGGGGCCTCGGCACCTCGGCAAACGGCGCGGGAGCATTCGGCGCAAGCATAAATATGAGCACGGCCTCTGTCGGAGCTGAGCCATTTGCCAGCGCAGAGGTCGGATACGGGTCCTACAACACCCTCACATCCACAATCGCGGCCGGCAGCGGACTCACAAAATCAGGGGTTTATTTCAACGCCGCATATTCCCACAACTACACCGACGGCTACATCCGCAACGCCAAAGCCAATGTCCAGTCGGCCCT
>CAYNDY010000104.1:0-6415 GCA_964396105.1 uncultured Muribaculaceae bacterium | reverse complement strand
AACCCGAGACCCCAACATTAAAAGTGTTGTGCTCTACCAACTGAGCTAACGAATCGAACCATAAGCCCCAAATCCGTGTCTCTTTCGTTTTGGGATTGCAAAGGTAGTGCTTTTTTCTTATTCCGCAAACTTTTATTCAGTTTTTTTCTGAGTTTTTTTCATCTTTTTCGAGACGCCAAAAGGATGCGGAACTTCACCGGGAAGAGGGAAAAATCATTTCTCCACGCCTTCTGCTTCGGCGATTACTCTCTCCCACTTGTCAATCTGAGAGTTACGCCCAAGAAGCGAGAGCTGCTCCCGTAGCGTTTGCCAGCTTCCGAGGTCGCTCCACCCCAGATCCTCCGCGATGACATAGATATTCTCCGATTTCTCCATCACGGCGTAGTCGATGGAAATTTTCTCGCAGGTCGGGAACAGCCTCTCAAGAGCGGAAGGCTCCTCCGGAGTGTAGAACGAGGGCGAGAGAGCGTCCATAACCTCCATTATCTTAGGCGCGTGGGCGCGAAGTTCGCTATTTATCGTTTCCACATTCCAGACAAAGATGCCGGCGTTCCAGACATAATCCCCTGCCGCGAGGTAGCGCTCGGCCGTCTTCACGTCAGGTTTTTCCTTGAACTGCCCAACTTTCACAATTTCTCCGTGACGGAAACCCGGCGCACAGATATATCCGTAGCCGGTTTCGGGACGCGTAGGGATTATACCGACCGTGACGATGGCGCTGGAATGCGCGGTGAAAGCGAGAGCCGAGTCAATCACGGCGGAGAACTTGTCGCGGCGAAGAACAAAGGCATCCGCAGGGGTCACGGCGATGTTGGCCCGAGGGTGGCGGGCTGCTATTTTACGGCAGGCGTATGCGATGCAGGGAGCGGTGTTGCGGGCGCAGGGCTCGAGGAGAATCTGCTCGGCAGGGATTTCGGGAAGCTGCTTCCTAACAATGGAGGCATATTCCGCAGAGGTCACCACCCAGAAATTTTCTATAGGCGCCGACGGAAGAAACCTCTCCACAGTCATCTGGATGAGCGATTTTCCCTCCCCCAGCACATCGATGAACTGCTTCGGGCGCTCGGGGGTGCTGATGGGATAGAGCCGGCTTCCGACTCCCCCGGCCATTATGACTATATGTGTATTGGCGTCTGACATAAACGTTGTTGTTCGCAGTGGTGACAGCCCACTCTGAAAGGTTATAATCTCGTTTGGATAGCCCCGGACTATTTGGCAGGGGCGGAGGAAGCTGAAGCCGCCCTGTCATTCAGACGCTTTGTAAGCGCCTTCTGGAACTCGCGGGCATTCTTCTGATGCTCGGTGTAGGTGGCGGCGAAGCGGTGGGTGCCGTCAAAGTCTGGACTCGCGCAGAAAAAGAGATAGTTGTGAGAATCCGGATGGAGAACGGCCTCCAGACACGGCTTCGACGGCACATTTATCGGCGCAGGCGGAAGCCCCGTATGCTTGTAAGTATTGTATGGGGAATCCACACTCAAGTGTTTTTTCAGGACCCTGTTGAGCTTATAGTCATAGCAGAAGCAGATTGTAGGGTCAGCCTGAAGCTTGATTTTCTTGTGGTAACGGTTGAGATAGACTCCGGCAATCTTCGGGAACTCAAATTCCTTTAGAGTTTCGCCCGCGACAATTGACGCCACAATGGAAGCCTCCATCGGGGTAAGTCCCTGGTCCTTCGCAAGTTGCACCCGCTCAGGCGTCCAGAAGTCGTCATATTCCTTTTTGAAGCGGTCGAAAATTTCCTTCACAGACGCGGTCCAGTACATCCGGTAGCTGTCGGGCAGTATGAGCGCGAAAACATTTTCCGGCGTAAACCCGTACTGGGCGAGAAAAATCTCGTCGTTAAGGGCGTTGATTACCGAAAGGGAATCCACCATCATCTGCGAAGAAATCCTCTGGGCAATCCGCTCTTTTGTCCGAAGAGTCCCGGAAAGAGTCAGCACTCCGGGCTCCTGCCAGCCGAAAACAAGCATCCTCGCCACATAAATCGGAGGGTTGGAAGTGCGGATCTGATAGCGTCCGGGCTTGATTTTTCCCTCCACATCCATTCGGCGGAAACAGCGGTCAAGGCTGCGGGAATTTCTCGCACAGCCGTCAACCGTGAGTGCCTCGAACACAGCGGAGGCCGGAGTGTCAGGATAGACAAAAATGACGGTGTCCTTCGTGAACCCAGGGCGACGGTTGTCTATATACCAGAGGGCTGCAACCGAAAGAGCCGCAAGAAAGACGATAGCCCCAATGATGGAAAGGACAGAAATGATTGTTTTTTTCTTTGTCATCGGTATATTGCTTAAGGGAAGTTTCGCGGGTGCGACACTTGAAGATATTATTTTCTCAGTATTATAAGGTCACCCTCGGCGATGTCGGAGTTGCTCTTGACCTTGTTCATCTTCTTGAGGGAGGAGAGCCTTACGCCATAGCGCTGGGAAATCTTCCAGAGGTCGTCTCCGCTCTCCCAAACGTGCTTGTCCAGGCCCTTTGCAGCCCTGGATTTTTTTGCCTGAAGATACACGACAGTTCCCGGGGCAATCTCGGAATCAGCGCTCAAGTCATTGAATTTCAGGATTTCACGAGGGAAGAGGTTGTACTGCTTCGCGATGGAGGAATAGGTCTCGCCATCAACAGAATACACGAACGGAACGCCGTTCTGGGAGTAGAGCTCGCGGGAAAGGTTGAAGCTGAAAACCTCCCTCTGCTCGCCGCTGAGCTTTTGCGGAGTTTCCAAAGCGGTCGGAGACTCCGGTCGGGTCACTTTGCGGGCCTTCTTGGAAGACTTGTCTGATTTCTTTGAGTTTTTCTTGGAAGCCTTTTCACCTTTTCCGACATTTTCCTTTGAAGCGCTGTCATTAGCGACCTGACTCTCTTCCGAGGAAGATTCCTCCGGAGTGTAGCCCTGTTCAGCCCCGTAGGAGGCGTCAAAAGTGTCGTACTGGCTCAGGTTATAATCCTTTATGAGTTTGATGAGCTTCGAAGGGTAGCTCGGATCGGTGGCATAACCGGCCTTCTTGAGCCCGTATGCCCAGCCCTCGTAGTCGGTCGGGTCGAGGTTGAAGAGGAAGGCGTAGCGGTCTTTGTAGCGCAGGAAATCCGAATGGTCGCGGAACGACTCGTCGGCAGAGGAGTATTTGCGGAAGCACTCCCCCTTGCGGTCGTCGTCGTGATACATTTTGCCGCCGGTCCAGTTGTGGCACTTGATGCCGAAGTGGTTGTTCCCCTCGGTGGCAAGGCGCGACTTTCCTGCCCCGGACTCAAGCAGTCCCTGGGCGAGAGTAATGCTCGCAGGCACTCCGCTGCGGTACATTTCCGCAACGGCAACCCGCGAATATTTCCGTACATATTCCTGATAAACGCTCTTCTGGTCCCCCCGGCAAAGAAGAGAGCAGAAAAGGACAAGGCCCAAAGAGGCTAAAATTTTCTTTCTCATATTACAACAAAAATGCGCTGACATTTTCCGGCGCAAATTTGTTCAAAGATAGTAATTTCTTTGAATATATGCTATCTTTCGACCTTTACAAGGGGCACATCATAAACATCCCCGTCGTTTGCCGCCTCCGCATTCGGAAAAACAGAGCGGATTTCGCTTAGAAGCGGTGCAGTGTCCCTGTAGCGCGAAGAATAGTGCGCTACAACGAGTTTCTTCGCTCCCGCTTCCCGGGCAAGACGCGCAGCCTGAAGAGTCGTGGAATGAAACCTTGCTGCCGCCTCCTTCTCCAAATCCGCCATATATGTAGCCTCGGTGTAGAGAATGTCCACGCCACGGACCCACTCTGCGAGAGAAGGGAAAGGCGCGGTGTCGCTGCAATAGGCGTAACTTCTCGGCGGATACGGAAGATATGTAACCTCCTCCGAGCGGATTATTTCATTTTCCCTCACGACATCTTCGCCGTTTTTAAGCGAACAGATCTCGGCAATTCCGAGTCCATAGCGCCCGATGGCGTCCTTTCGGACATTGAGCTGGGGAGTTTTCTCGCGGAAAAGATAGCCGTAAGTCTCGATGCGGTGATTAAGAGGAAAAGCCTCGACGGTGAGAAATTTATTCTCGAAAATCACCTGCGGGCCCTTGGTTTTCACCGGAATGAAATCCACCCTGATGCCAATCTGGTCGCCGTAGTAGGAAAGGTAGAACTTCAGGATGGCGCCCAGAGCCTGGGGACCGAAAACCTTGATGCTTTTTCGCGAAGTCGCGAGTCCGATTGTGGACAGCAGTCCCGGGAGTCCGAATACGTGGTCACCGTGGATGTGGGAGATGAAAATGGCGTCAATGCGGTCGAAGGAAAGTCTCTGACGGCAGAACTGCCGCTGAGCTCCCTCCCCGCAGTCAACCAAAAACAAGCGCCCACGTACGTCTAGTACCTGAGCGCTTGGATTTCTGCTTGACGTGGGTTTGGCCGAAGCCGTGCCCAGTACATTCAGTGTAAAGTTCATTCCCTGAAGGAATTATTCACCTTTTGCGAGCTGGTCCTTGAGAGCTGCAAGTGCGTCGATGTCGCCAAGGGTGGTCTTCTCGATGTTGGAGTTGATCTTCTTGACAGCCTTCTTCGTTACATCAGCCTCTGAGGAAACTTTCTCACCCTTTGCTGACTCTGCGCCTGCAGCGTAAGTCTTGGTGTGTGAAAGAACTACGCGGCGGATTGAGCGGCGAAGCTCGGTAACCTTGAACGGAAGGGTCTCGCCTGCAACCGGGGTGCTGCCGTCCTCTTTGGTGAGCTCACGGTTGAAGCAGATTGCCTCAACGGCCGGGTCAAGAGTGATGGTAGCGAACTTGTCGCCGAGAGTTGCAACAGGAGCCTCAACAACGGTTCCGACAGCATATTTAGCCTCAATCTCATCCCACGGGTTAGGGAGGAGCTGCTTGTGGCCAAGGCTGAGCTTGTGGTTCTCCTCATCGAAGTCGAGGATGACAACGTCGATCTTGTCGCCGGTTGCAACAAGCTCTGAAGGATGTTTGATCTTGTTCCAGGAGAGGTCGCTGATGTGAACGAGTCCCTCGATTCCCTCCTCAAGCTCTGCGAATACGCCGAAGTTGGTGATGTTGCGAACTGTTGCGGTGTGCTTTGAACCTACAGGATATTTCTCCCTGATGTTCTTCCAAGGATTCTCAACGAGCTGCTTCAGGCCGAGAGACATCTTCTTCTCTTCCCTGTCGAGGGTAAGAATCTGAGCCTCAACCTCGTCGCCGACTTTGAGGAAGTCCTGAGCGACGCGAAGCCTTGGAGACCAGGACATTTCTGATACGTGGATAAGACCCTCAACGCCCGGCTCAATCTCTACGAATGCGCCGTAGTCAGCGATGAGAACTACTTTACCCTTAACCTTGTCACCTACCTTGAGGTTCGGATCGAGAGCGTCCCAAGGATGTGCCTGGAGCTGCTTCAAGCCGAGAGCGATTCTCTTCTTGTTCTCGTCGAAGTCAAGGATGACGACGTTGATCTTCTGGTCGAGTGAAACAACCTCCTCAGGATGGTTGATTCTGCCCCAGGAGAGGTCGGTGATGTGGATGAGACCGTCAACACCGCCGAGGTCGACGAATACGCCGTAGTTGGTGATGTTCTTGACAGTACCCTCAAGTACCTGACCTTTCTCGAGCTTGCTGATGATTTCGGCCTTCTGAGCCTCGATTTCAGCCTCGATAAGTGCTTTGTGTGATACGACGACATTGCGGAACTCCTGATTGATCTTGACGATCTTGAAGTCCATAGTGGTGTCGACGAACTGATCGTAGTCGCGGATAGGCTTAACGTCAATCTGAGAGCCAGGAAGGAATGCCTCGATGCCGAATACGTCGACAATCATACCGCCCTTAGTGCGGGTCTTGACATAACCTTTGACAATCTCGTTGTTGTTGAATGCCTCGTTGACCATATCCCAAGAACGCAGCTGACGGGCTTTCTTGTGTGAAAGTACGAGCTGTCCTTTCTTGTCCTCGGTGCTCTCAACGTAGACCTCGACTTTGTCTCCGACTTTGAGGTCAGGGTTGTAGCGGAACTCAGGAGCCATAATGACACCTTCGCTCTTGTAACCGATGTTGACTACCACTTCCCTCTTGCCGACTGAAGTTACGACGCCTTCTACGACCTCGCCTTCTACGACCTTGGAAAGGGTCTTTTCATACTCTGCGGCAACTTCTTTCCTGTCGCCGTATTCGCCTTCGTTCTCGAATGCGTCCCAGTCGAACTCCTCAGGAGCGACTGAAGCATTGCTGCAAGGCTGCTTCTTGGTTTCTTCAAGCTCAACACGAGCCTCAGCGGCCTCTACAGCCGGTGACTCCTGCTCAGCAACTTTTACTTCTTCCATAATTGTTTTTAAGACTAATTAGGGGTTTAACATTATTTTATAATCCTTTGTTCCACAAAGACTTGCATATAAAAATGCACGCCTTCGGGCAAAAAGGCGTGCAAATATAGGTAAAATTATCTGA
>CAYNDY010000103.1:0-6463 GCA_964396105.1 uncultured Muribaculaceae bacterium | reverse complement strand
GCTGGGCAAGAAGCCGGCAAAAAGGGACAACTTCAGTTCGCTGGATCTGTTGTCACGCTACAACTGCAGATTCTACTAAGAGGGTTAAGAAAAAGCGGTCTACTGCGTTGATATTTCCTACCGCACGGGAAAAAATGTTATATTTGCGGATTGCAACCAGGCAGAGGGGGAGAGGATAAAATTGAAAAGAAAAAATAAAAATATATGAAAGAAAAAATCGATGCCATTCTCTCTGAAATAGAGGGACTTAAGGATTTGAAGGCACAGGAAGTCGAGGCCGCAAGAGTAAGGCTTCTTGGAAAGAAGGGCGAGATTACCCAGCTTTTCGAAGAGTTCAGGGGCGTTGCTCCGGAGATGAAGAGAGAGTTCGGCCAGAAGCTCAACTCGCTCAAGCAGGCCGCGACCGCCAAAATCGAGGAACTCAAGGCTGCCGCAGAGGCCGAGTCTTCAAAAGGCGACTCATCCTTTGACTGCACTCTTCCGGGAGACCCGGTTGCACTCGGAAGCCGTCATCCGGTTTCAATCGCGAGGGAGGAAATCATCGAGATTTTCCGCAAGTTCGGCTACGACGTTGCCGAAGGTCCCGAGATTGAGGACGACTGGCACGTTTTCGAGGCCCTGAACTTCCCTCCGGAGCACCCGGCGAGGGATATGCAGGACACATTCTTCGTCACTGCGGCAAAGAAGAATCCGGTTCTTCTGCGCACCCACACCTCCTCAGTCCAGGTCCGCGCGATGGAGAAACTTCCGCTCCCTATCCGTATCGTATGCCCGGGCAGGGTGTTCCGCAACGAGGCCATCTCCGCGCGCGCCCACTGCATCTTCCATCAGGTGGAGGGGCTCTACATCGACGAGGGAGTGACTTTCGCCGATATGAAGCAGGCCATCCTTCTTTTCGCCCGCGAGATGTTCGGGCCGGAGACAAAAATCCGTATGCGTCCTTCATACTTCCCGTTCACCGAGCCGTCTGCTGAGGTGGACGTAAGCTGCAACATCTGCCACGGCAAGGGCTGCAACATCTGCAAGGGCACCGGCTGGCTGGAGATTCTCGGCTGCGGAATGGTGGACCCTAACGTCCTCGAGGCTTCAGGCATCGACAGCAAGAAATACAGCGGATTCGCATTCGGAATGGGCGTGGAGCGCATCGCTATGCTCAAATGGCAGGTGAAGGACCTCCGCAACTACTTCGAGAACGACCTGCGCTTCCTCAAGGAGTTCGAAACCTCTCTGTAGAGGTCTGCGAGAACGCGGTCAGAGCGTCACGCGCCTTGATACCCCTCCCCAAAAGTATTGATTTTAAGTTGCTTCCGCCATGTTTTTGAGCGCGCTGGGATTTCTGAATTTTTCATTCACCGACCTTCTGGACATTCTCCTGATAGCTCTGGTGATATTCTACGCAATACGCTCAATCAGAGGCACTTCGGCTATGAATATCCTCATAGCCCTGATCCTTTTCTTCTTCCTGAAGGTCATCGTTTCGGCCCTCGGGATGAAGATGATGACCGAACTGATGTCGGTGGTGCTGGATGTGGGAGTGCTGGCGCTCATCGTAATTTTCCAGCCTGAAATCCGAAGGTTTCTGATCCATTTCGGCCAGAAATATATGATAGGAAGGCGCAGCGGCAGGTTTTTCAGGCGTCTTTTCGGGGGCGAGGCCAATGTGAACGCATCCTCGGACGCTGTGAAGGAAATCGCCGAAGCCTGCAACTCTATGTCCGAGACCAAGACCGGAGCGCTCATCGTGATTGCCGCTTCATCCTCGCTTGACTTCGTGGTGGAGACCGGCGACATTGTTGACGCGGTGATTAACCGCCGGCTTCTGATGAACCTCTTTTTCAAGAACTCCCCTCTTCACGACGGCGCTGTGATTATCCGCGGCAACCGCGTGGAGGCCGCCCGCTGCACGCTCCCGATCAGCGAAAGGGACCTTCCCCCGCAGTTCGGAATGAGGCACAAGGCCGCCTGCGGAATCAGCGAAATGACTGATGCTTCGGTGGTTGTGGTCTCAGAGGAAACCGGGCACATAACCGTTTTCAAGGACGGGACCTACAAGGAAATCGGAAACCTCAACGAGTTGAAACTCCTGCTGAACGAGGCGATGAAATAGCCCCCGCCCCGGAATCGGACACACCCCTCAACCTTTGACAGAAAATGAATGTGGAAAACGACAATATAAAGGTAAATTCAGACTATTCCAGGCTCGAGCATAAACTCGGATTCGACACTGTGAGGGGGATTATATCCGCAAGGTGTTCGACCGAATATGCCGCAGGAAGGGTCGCTGACGAAAAAATATCCACTTCCGAGGCAGAAATCCGCCGCAGGCTTCTTCTGACGGACGAAATGCGGCTGATTGTCATGTTCGAGGAAAGTTTCCCCACAAGCGGATATATCGACTGCATAGGCTTTCTCCGTCCTCTGGAAAAATCCTCCGTATCTATAGACCTACAGTCTCTAAGGCGTCTTCGCACGCTTCTGGAGACCCTTCGCAAGGTGACTTCCTTTTTCGAGGGGGTGAAGGACGGAGTGTACCCGAACCTGAAGAAAATGGCTTCGGGGATTATGTCTTTTGCCGAGGTCCAGAGGCGGATTGACACCATTCTGGACAAATACGCAGAGGTGAAGGACACGGCTTCGGACTCTCTTTATTCCATCCGCAAATCCCTTCGGGACAAGGAGGGCAGCATTTCGCGGAGGGTGAACCAGATTCTTCGCCGGGCGAAGGAAGAGGGGCTTGTGGACGAGGATGCCACCGTGACCCTTCGAGACGGGAAAATGCTCATTCCGGTGCTTTCTGCGAACAAAAAGAAGCTTCAGGGCTTTGTCTATGACGAGTCCGCATCTGGAAAGACGACCTACATCGAGCCTGCAGAGGTGGTGGAGATGGACAACGAAATCCGCGAACTCCGCTTTGCCGAGCAGAGGGAGATTGTCAAGATACTCTACGATTTCACGGAATTTCTCCGTCCGTATGTCCCGGACCTTCTGGATGCGGGGGTATTCCTCGGGGAAATCGACTTTCTGATGGCAAAGGCACAGACGGCGCTCGACTTCATCGCCGGAATGCCGGTGCTCTCATCCAACGGCGAACTTATTCTTCGCAAGGCGCGCCACCCTCTGCTTGAACGCTCGCTCAAACGGGAGGGCCGGGAGATTGTTCCGCTTAGCGCCACCCTCACTCCCCAGAAGCACATTCTTTTGATTTCCGGTCCTAACGCCGGAGGCAAGTCCGTGTGTCTCAAGACTTTCGGCCTGCTTCAGTATATGTTCCAGTGGGGAATGCTCATCCCGTCATCGGAGACCTCGGAAATGATGGTTTTCGACCGTATTATGGTGGACATCGGGGACGACCAGTCTATTGAGAACGACCTGAGCACCTACAGCTCGTTCCTTGCGAATATGAAGGATATGCTTGCGGTGGCCGACTCACGGACGCTTGTCCTCATCGACGAATTCGGAAGCGGAACGGAGCCTGCCGCAGGAGGCGCAATCGCCGAGGCTATTCTCGCGGAATTTGACCGCAGAGGGGTGTACGGGGTCATCACCACTCACTACACCAACCTCAAGTTCTACGCGTCAGGGCAGACCGGAGTTCTCAACGGTGCGATGATGTTCGACGCCAAGAACATAGTCCCTCTTTTCAAACTCGAAAGCGGGCTCCCGGGCAATTCATTCGCGTTCGAGCTCGCCCGCAAGATGGGGCTTCCCGAGCCTATCGTGAAGGACGCGGAGACAAGGGCCGGAGAGGATTACGTGGACATCGAGAGGAACCTTCGCAAAATCGCCCGCAACCGCAAGGCTCTCGACGAGAAGCTTGAGCGCATCCGCAACACGGACAAGACCCTCGAAAACATCACGGACCGCTACCAGAAGGAGCTTCAGAACATAAAGCAGCTCAAAAAAGAGGTGCTCGACGAGGCCCACAGGGAGGCGGAGGAAATTGTGAAGGGGGCGAACCGCCAGGTGGAGAACACCATCCGCACGATCAAGGAGACCCAGGCGAAAAAGGAAAGCACGCAGCAGGCCCGACAGGAGCTTCAGAACTTCGTGACTATGCTCTCGGCAAAGAAGGCCGAGGAGCAGAAGGCGAAGGACGACTATATAGAAAAGAAAATCCGTCAGCTCGACGAGAGACGGGAACGCCGCCTGGCCAGGACGGCTCAACGCGCTGACGAGGCCGAGAAGAAGCGCCTTGCCGAGGAGGCTGAGGCCCGCGCCCGCGAGGAGGCATTCCGTAACGCCCCTCTGAAGCCGGGCGAGAAGGTCCGCGTGAAGGACAACGGGCTTGTGGGCGAAGTCACGAGGGTTTCCCCCAAGGCGGTGTTCATCAACATCGGGAACATTTCCTCGAAGCTTCCGCTGGACAAGGTGGAACGCATAACCTCCTCGGAGTTCAAGGAGGCGACCAGAAGCGAAAACCGCAATGTCTCGAAGGTGAAGTACGACACTTCCATCGCTGAGAGAAAACTGAATTTCTCTCCGGAGATTGACCTTAGGGGCGAAAGGGTCACGGACGCGATTGAGAAGGTGATGAAGTTTGTTGACGATGCGATGATGCTCTCTGTGCCGACCGTCAGAATAATCACAGGAAAGGGCACGGGGGCGCTCCGTGAGGAGGTGCAGAAGTTCCTGCGCACCACCCCGGGGGTCGCTTCTGTGAAGGACGAGCACATCCAGTACGGCGGCACGGGCGTAACGATTGTTACATTTGAGTAGAAACGATTTGAGAGGGGGAGGTTTGTGCGTGGGAAAATATGTGAGGGATTTTTGAGGGGGAAGGTTTATATAAAAACACATAGACACTTGAACTGAGAATGAGGGCGACACAGATTACAGGACGCTTCGGAGAGGATGCGGCGGCCGATTTCCTTGAGGGGAAGGGCTTTACGATTCTTGCACGCAACTTTCGCAGCGGGCGCTATGAACTTGACATCGTGGCGCTTGACTCCGCAGGGATCCACTTTGTGGAAGTCCGCACGAGGATAAATCCGATGGTGCTCCCGCAGGAGACCGTGGACACTCTGAAGCAGCACAAGGTGGTCGAGGGGGCGAAGAGGTTCCTCAGGGAAGAGGCCTACCGAAAATTTTCGGATCTCGAGTCGTTTTTCGATGTGGTGGGCGTGACTCTTGTAAATAACGAGATGGCCCTGGAATATATCCCTCAGGCGTTTATCCCAATTTATAAATAGGAAAGCGAAGGGCTGGACAAAAGGAAACATAAATTACTAATAATCAGACATATTCAATGAACACGAATAACTCATATTGCGTAATTATGGCGGGCGGAAGCGGCCAGAGACTCTGGCCTGTGAGCCGCGCCAACCATCCGAAGCAGTTTCTGGACCTCGCCTACACCGGCAAGAGCCTTCTGAGGCACACTTTCGAGCGCTGCTCTTCGTTCATTCCGGTGGAGAACATAATCGTCGTGACCGCGACAAAGTTTGAAAAGACCGTCAAGGAGCAGCTTCCGGAGCTTCCCGAAGAGAACCTTCTTCTGGAGCCATACACCCGCAACACGGCCCCGTGCATAGCCTACGCCACCTACACCATCCTCAGCCGCAATCCGTCCGCGAACATCCTTTTCTCCCCTTCCGACAACTACATCTCGGATCAGGAGGTTTTCCGTTCGCTCACCTGCAGGGCCCTGGAGTTCGTGGAGGGAGCCGATGTGCTGATAACCCTCGGGATCGTGCCTTCACGCCCGGACACCAACTACGGCTACATCCAGGTCGAGGGCGGAAAGGGGAACTTTGAAATCGGCTCGCCTGTCAAGGTGAAGACTTTCACGGAAAAGCCGAACCGCTCGCTCGCGGAGGTGTTTGTGGGCAGCGGAGAGTTCCTCTGGAACTCAGGAATGTTCGTCGCGCAGGCCAGCGGGCTCAAGGACGAGATGGAAACCTACAACCCCGAGGTGACCGCGCTTTTCAAGGGCTGGGAAAAGGCCATAGGAACAAAGAAGGAGAAGGCGTTCATCGACAGGGTTTACACCGAC
The DNA here is from genome assembly GCA_964396105.1 of uncultured Muribaculaceae bacterium. GTDB lineage: Bacteria > Bacteroidota > Bacteroidia > Bacteroidales > UBA932 > Cryptobacteroides. The sequence goes on along the minus strand of CAYNDY010000103.1, from coordinate 471 downwards.
TGCCCGTGGACCTCGTTCGACTACGGTCTTCTGGAGAGGACCGACAACGCGTGGATTATGCCGTGCGACTTCGACTGGATTGACATCGGAAACTGGGCGTCGGTCTATGACTACATCCCGGGCAAGGACCAGGACGGGAACTATGTGATTGACAATCCGCACATTGTTCAGGACTGCAGGAAGGTTCTCGCGCTGAGTTCCAACAAGGGGAAGCTCATCGCCCTGAAGGGTCTGGACGATTTCATCGTGGTGGACACCGAGGACGCGCTTCTGATCTGCCCTAAGGACGACCACGAGGTCAAGGAAATCCTGTCCGGCCTCGCGATGCCGCAATACGAAAAGTATAGGTAGATTTTTTGGAATTTTATTTGGAGATTAGAAAAAAATACCTACCTTTGCAATCCCATTCGGGAAGGCAAAGTTTGCGGAAATAGCTCAGTTGGTAGAGCACGACCTTGCCAAGGTCGGGGT
>CAYNDY010000102.1:3855-6575 GCA_964396105.1 uncultured Muribaculaceae bacterium | reverse complement strand
GATGCCCTGATGCTTGTTAAGAGTCATCGCCATCCCGTTCCCGGTGCCGCAGAGCGCGATTCCAAGGTCCACGGTTTTGTCTTCAACGGCCCTTGCCAGCGGATGCGCCACATCCGGGTAGTCCATACTCTCAGTTGTGTCGGTCCCGAAGTTTACCACCTCTATGCCTTTGGCTTCCAAGTGCTTAACGATCGCAAACTTATAATCTACGCCAGCGTGATCGTTGCATATTCCGATTTTCATAATGCTTTCTTAACTAATCCTTTAAAAATCTTCTTGCTCTAAGCCGGATTTACTCTTGAGAAAGTTTCCTTATTTACTTCCCCAGGACATTGACAGCATTGTCGATGCGGCGGGCGAACTCGTCGCGGCCGATGAGGGTTACGATGTCGGCGATGCCAAGTCCGCTGGATGCGCCCACAAGGGCGAGCCTCAGGCAATTCATCACCTTGCCCATCGGCCACTCGTTGCCCCTGATATATTCCTCAAGCGGCCCTTCGAGAGCCTCCTTTGTGAATCCTTCGCCTTTTCCGGCGGCTTTGTCCTTCTCCGCCTTCTGGGCGAAATCCTTGATGAAATCCGCAACCTTCAGCGCCAGCTCCACATTTTCGCTCTTCCAGAACTTGGCGGCGTCCTTCTCGGCGTACTCGGTTGGAGCTACGAAAAGATAGGAAGCGATGTTCCAGAAATCGGAAACGAAAGTCGCCCTCTCCTTGATCAGGCCCACAACCTTCTCAGCGTACACTTTCGGGAACCACTTGTTCTCGAAATCAGGGTACGGACGGTACTCCACGCCGTGTTTTTCGGCGCAGTGAGGGCACTGGACTGTGATTCCGTGCTCAGAAAGGATAGGCTTGAAAAGCTTTGTAAGCTCGTGATCTGACTTCTTGCGGAGGTACTCCTTGTTGTACCACTTCGCCTTCTCCGGGTTGAACTTCGCCCCGTGCATCACCACCCTTTCGAGCGAGAACGCCTCGATGAGCTCCGGCATAGTGAAAAGCTCCCTGTCGTCGCCCGGGTTCCAGCCCAGCATAGCGAGCATATTCACGAAAGCCTCAGGGAAATATCCGTCTTCGCGGTAGCCTCTGGAAACCTCTCCCTCGGCGTTCACCCACTTCAGCGGGAACACAGGGAATCCGAGCCTGTCTCCGTCCCTCTTGCTCAGTTTTCCCTTGCCGTCAGGCTTGAGAAGGAGCGAAAGATGGGCGAAGCGCGGCATAGTGTCCTGCCATCCGAATGCCTCGTAGAGGAGGTAGTGCAGCGGAAGGGAAGGAAGCCACTCCTCGCCGCGGATGACCTCGGTAATCTCCATCAGATGGTCGTCCACGATGTTCGCAAGGTGGTAGGTAGGAAGCTCGTCGGCCCTTTTCCAGAGCACCTTGTCGTCAAGCGTGCCGGAGTTAACCTCCACATGGCCGCGGATGAGGTCGTCCATCTTCACAACCCTGTCCTCGGGCATCTTGAAGCGGATGGTCCAGTCGGTGGTCTCCTTAAGGAGCCTCTCCACCTCGTCGGCTGGCAGGCTCAGGGAGTTGCGCAGCGACATCCTTGTCGTGTGGTTGTAGATGAAGGTTTCCTTGCGGCTCTCCATCTCGGTGCGTATCTTTGAAAGTTCCTCGGCGGAGTCGAATGCGTAGTAGGCATATCCCTTCTCCACGAGTTCCTCCGCATATTTGCGGTAAATTCCTCTTCTCTGGCTCTGGCGGTAAGGCGCGTGCGGATGCTTCTCGGAAGCGACTTCCACCACTTTTCCGTTCTCGTCCACTCCCTCGTCAGGGATGATTCCGCACCAGTTGAGGGCTTCGATTATGTAGGCTTCGGCCCCCGGAACGAATCTCTGGGAGTCAGTGTCCTCAATCCTGATGATGAAATCTCCGCCTTTCTGCTTGGCATAGAGGTAGTTGTAGAGCGCTGTCCTCACTCCGCCCATATGAAGCGGACCGGTAGGAGAGGGCGCAAAACGAACGCGTGTTCTTCTTTCCATATTGTGTAGTTTTTCTTTAATTCTTTTTGAAGCGGTCATCCCGTGAATGGAGAATCTACGGCAATAGACGCAAAAATCCCCCGGGGCCATAATATCCCGCAAAGTTAGTAAATTTGCCCGAATTTATACGACGGAAATATGATATTCGAAATTCGCGACGCACGGCCCTCAGACGCGGCATTCATTGCCCGCAACATCCTCGCGGGGATGGGCTATGATGTTTTCTCCGAGGGGGGCCTAGAAGAAAAAATGGACTTTGACCAAAGGGAAATATCCCTTGCTGAGGCTATAGATGCCTTCATCCCCATTTGCGGAGCCCCCGACACGCTCTATTCATACACCAGAACCCGCATATCCACCGTTGACGGCATCCCCACAGGCTCCCTTACGGCATACCCGGGGGACGAATATCTGGCTCTAAGAGAGTTTACCTGGGGAGAATGGGGCAGAAGTCTCGGGGTCGAAACCGCTGTCTCCTCCGAGCCCGAATGCTACCCGGGTGAATTCTACCTCGACACCCTTGCGGTGCTTCCTAAGTGGCGCAGTCAAATCTTTACAGATGAGGGAGTTACCGACAAAACGGGCCATCTTCTGATGCTGGATGCCCTCCGGAAGGGGAGGGAAGCGGGCCTAAAGTGCGCGAGCCTTATCGTTGACAGCGAAAAACCGCACCTTGGCGAGTATTATTCCCGCATAGGCTTCCGTCCCGAAGCCCAAATGCTTTTCTTCGGCCACC
>CAYNDY010000102.1:0-3755 GCA_964396105.1 uncultured Muribaculaceae bacterium | reverse complement strand
GAACGACGGGATGTAAATCCTCTTACCCCTGCGGAGCGCCTTCAAGGCATTCTTTACAAGCCCCTGCGGGTAAATCATCACCCCGAGCCGGTGCGCAAGTTTCCTAAGGCTTGGCTTCAGCTTAATCAGCGGAGTGTCCACCGCAGAAGGGCAGACCGTAGTGACATTCACCCCGTAGTCCCTCAGCTCGTGCCAGAGAGATGTGCCGAGGCTCTTGGAGTAAGCCTTTGTGGCAGAATAGGTTGAGATGGTGGGGTAGGGCATATAGGCGGCAAGCGAGGACATAATGAGGATTTTCCCAGCTTCCCCCCGGCGGATTTTGCCGGCTTTGCGCGCCTTCCGGCTTCCCGGTTTCGCCCCCTCGGCAATCGCCTTTTCCGTTCTCTCGCGCGAAAGTTCCAGCGCGCGGGCCTTCATATCCGCTCCGAAAAGGCGGCAGAGATGGGTCGTGGCAAGGCAGTGAATCCCCACGATGAGGTCCACTTTGAAGGCCGGAGTGTTCTCCAGCTTGTTCCAGACGAGAATGCCGGCGTTGCTGATGAGCACATCCACCGTGTAGCCCTGCTCCTTTGTCCAGTCGTAGAGCTCCTGGCAGGTTTCGCTGCGGGAGAGGTCGGCGTAATATGGAACCGCCTTCACCCCGAAATCCCGTTCAATCTCGGAGGCGACCCTCCTGTTGTCTTCGTCACGGTTGCTGACTACAAGCACATTATGGCCTTTTGCGGCCAGCTGGCGGGCATACTCCAGGCCCATTCCCGATGATGCCCCGGTGACAAGGGCGAAGCGATTTTCTGTGTTGGTTTCCATATTGTAAACTGTTGTGCCACTGCTCTCTGGAGGAAGTTAAAAATGCTCTCTCTCCGGTTCAATTGCAAATCCGGGGGGCAAAAGTACAAAATAATTTGCGTACCTAAGCACAAAATTCACTAACTTCGCAAGTTCTGGCGTCATAGCCCCTTTGGGGGGAGCGGGGGAATCCCCGGATGAGCCGAAAAAATTGAATAAAAACATACCGCTATGAGGAATTTATACATAACCGACACTCTATCAAGGAAAAAGGAACTTTTCTCTCCAATAAACCCGGGCAGGGTGGGACTCTATGTCTGCGGCCCTACGGTCTATGGCGAAGCCCATCTGGGACACGCGCGTCCGGGAATCACCTACGACGTCCTGGTGCGCCTTCTGCGCCATCTGGGGTATAAAGTGCGCTATGTCAGGAACATAACCGATGTGGGACACCTTGTGGGAGATGCCGACGAAGGGGAGGACAAGATTGCGAAGAAGGCCAAGCTCGAGCAGATTGAGCCGATGGAGGTGGTGCAGAAATACACCCTTGCCTACCACGAGTCTATGCGTTCGCTGAATGTCGCCCCGCCTTCAATCGAGCCGCGCGCATCGGCGCATATAATTGAGCAGGAGGCGCTTGTAAAGAAAATCCTCGATGCGGGCTATGCCTACGAAAGCAACGGCTCCATCTATTTCGATGTGGTCAAATATAATAAGGACCACCGCTACGGCATTCTCTCCGGACGCACGCTGGACGACACTCTCGAAGGCACCCGAAACCTCGACGGTCAGGACGACAAAAGGGCGGCGTACGACTTCGCGCTTTGGAAAAAGGCTTCTCCGGAGCACATTATGAAGTGGCCTTCTCCGTGGAGCGAGGGCTTCCCGGGCTGGCATCTGGAGTGCTCCGTTATGAGCGAGAAATATCTCGGAAAGGAATTTGACATCCACGGCGGCGGAATGGACCTTATGTTCCCTCACCACGAGTGCGAGATTGCGCAGAACGTGGCTTCAAGGGGCTGCATCGGTGTGAAATACTGGATGCACAACAATATGATTACCATCAACGGCAAGAAGATGGGCAAGTCGCTGGGCAATTTCATCACCCTGAGCGAGCTTTTCGCCGGCACGCATCCGCTTCTCGAGCAGGCCTACAGCCCGATGACGGTGCGCTTTTTCATCCTTCAGGCCCACTACCGCAGCACTCTCGACTTCAGTAACGAGGCTCTTCAGGGCGCCGAGAAAGGACTCAAGAGGGTTATGCAGGCCTACCGCGACCTTCTTTCGCTCTGCAAGGCCGCAGGAGTAGAAAGCTGCGTGAAGGGCGAAAACGGAAGCGCCGCCGACAGCCTCAAATATGGCGAATTCATTTCCGACATCGCTCCTGACTCTCTTGCCGAGGGCGCATCCGAGGCGGTCCGCAAGGTGGTTGAGGGAGTGTATGACGCTCTTTGCGACGACCTCAACACATCCGTCGCTCTCTCCGGCATTTTCGAGGCCGTGAAGATGATTAACACATCCAAGAGCGTGAAGGCGGGAGCCGAGGGCAGCCTCTCCAAGGAGGATCTCGCAGCGCTTCTGAGGCTTTTCGACGACATAGTTTTCGGCGTTCTCGGTCTTCGTGACGAGGAAACTTCCGACGGCGGCTCCAAGGCTATGGAAGTGATAGGAGGCCTGATGGGAATGGTGCTCGAGCAGCGCAAGGCGGCGAAGGCGGCCAAGGACTGGGCAACCAGCGACCGCATCCGCAATGACCTGAATGCCATCGGCATAGCAATTAAAGATACGAAGGAAGGAACTGACTGGAGCCTGAACTAATGAAACTCATTTCGTGGAACGTTAATGGCTTGAGAGCCGTGTGCGGGAAAGGGTTCGCGGACCTGTTTCTCGGCTTTGACGCCGATGTGGTCTGCCTTCAGGAAACCAAACTGCAGGCGGGTCAGATTGACCTTGAGTTCCCGGGTTACCGGAGTTTCTGGAACTACGCCGACAAAAAAGGCTATTCAGGAGTCGCGGTCTACACCAGAGTGGAGCCGCTCTCAGTCCGCTACGGCATCGGAGTCGATGCCCACGACCACGAAGGCAGGGTCATAACCCTGGAATTTCCGGATTTCTACCTAGTCTGCTGCTACACCCCCAATTCCCAGAATCCCGACACCCCGGGCGAACTCCCAAAGAGGCTCGGCTACAGAATGGAGTGGGAGGACGCCTTCCGGGAGTATGTGACGGCGCTCCACCGGGGCGGAGCCAAACCCGTTGTTATCTGCGGCGACCTCAATGTCGCCCACAAGGAAATAGACCTTAAAAACCCGAAGACCAACACAAAATCAGCAGGATTCACCCCGGAGGAAAGGGAGAAAATGACCGAGCTCCTGGGCAGCGGCTTCATAGACACCTTCCGCCATTTCCACCCCGACGAAAAAGACGCCTATTCCTGGTGGTCATACAGAATGAAAGCCCGCGAGAAGAACATAGGCTGGCGCATAGACTATTTCCTCGCCACCTCTGACCTCGTCCCAAGACTCCGCGGCGCCGAAATCCTCTCCACCGTCCCCGGCTCCGACCACTGTCCCGTCAGCCTGGAGTTAGAATGACATGTGAGAGATAAGCGCCTCACGCAAAAAAACAACAGGGTATAAGTTCGCGAGAATATATGCCCTGTTTTATTTTCTAACGGACGATGTAATCTTGGAAAGCCGCTCCTCGCTCTCAACCCGTCCGTGGAATGGTGGCTAATTCGCGTTAGCCACCCTCTTTTTAATCAGATGTATTTAGCTGTTCTGGATTCTTTTAGCGCGTGTAAAGATACGACTTTTCATTGTCTTTTAGAAAATTTGGCGTATATTTGCGCTGTTGCAGAAGCAATTCTGCACAGACATATTTGATGAAAGTGTTTTCGCACTGTCCTTCTGAAGAAATCTGACAGTTTCAACCAAAAGCAAGGATGACGAGCAACACCGTTCATCTGT
>CAYNDY010000101.1:2406-6746 GCA_964396105.1 uncultured Muribaculaceae bacterium | reverse complement strand
CCCGGCACCTCGGGGTCGAAGCCGTCGTAGGAGGTGATGGTGAAAAAGTTGTTCAGCGACAGGTTGAAACTCAGGTTCCTCATCCGCATTTTCTGCACGACCTTCTTGGGGAGGGAGTAGGTGAGGATTATGGATTTTATGCGGAGGTAGGAGTTGTCCTTGAGGTAGATGGCGTCCACGATGCTGTAGTCCATCGGGTTGTAGGAGGCGAAGTTGTATTTCGCGTCGAAGTAGTCGTAGATGCGGGGGTATTTCACACCGGTCGTGCGGGTGGCGGTCCAGCGGTTCGTGCGGTCCTTCTCCACGTTGAGGTGGTTGCCGTAGAGGTCGCTGTACTGGGACTGGACGGTCTCGGTGCTCACTCCGCTGTGGCGCGCGCTGCTGTAGGTGGCAGGGTAGTTCATCTTCTCGTAGGTCTTGCTGCCGAGAGAGTACATTCCGCTGACGCTCAGCCTCAGGCCCCTCCAGGCCGCATAGAAGTTGAATCCGCCGGTGTAGGGGGCGATTGTCGTGCCGAGGTAGTAGCGGTAGTTGTCCGGACGGTTGAGGTCGGTGGCGGCGGTTATGGTGGCATCCGGACGGAGCTTGAACTCGTAAAGTCCTGTCTCATCGGAGATTCCGGTGAGGCGGCCGCAGAAAATCGCTCCGGTCGGGTAGCCCTCCACATAGCGGTCCTTCGAGGTGATTCCGCTCTTGGAGACGGGGTCGTACTTGAGGACCTTGTTGTAGTTGTAGGCGAAGTTCACGCCCGCGCCGATGTTCCAGTCGCCCTTCTGAAGGATTTTTCCGCTCAGGGTGAGCTCCACTCCGCTGTTCATTATGTCGGCGGCGTTGAAGTACACGCTCGTGAATCCGGTCGTGCTCTGGACCGGCGAGGAGGTCACCACATTGGTGCTGAGGCGGTAGTAGTACTCGGTGTTGAGAGTGAGGCGGTCTTTCCAGAGCCCGAAATCAAGCCCGACCTTCGCGTCCTGAGTCTTTTCCCAGCCGAGGTCCGGGTTAGGGGCGGAAGGGATTGTTCCCAGCGAGAAGGTCTCCTCGCCGAAGTAGCGGTACTGCTGCTGGAGGTACTGCATCACCAGAAGGTGCGAGGTGCTGGTGTTGATGTCTCCCGTGTAGCCGTAGGCGGCCCTGAGGGTCGCGTGGGAAAGAACAGGGAGGGTGCTTTTCATCCATTCCTCCTCTCCGAAATGCCAGGCCGCTCCGGCGCTCCAGGTGGGGTTGAACTGGCGGTTGCTTCCGAAGTTGGAGCTGCCGTCGGTGCGGAAGGAGGCGTTGAGGACTATGGTCTTTCCGAGGTAGTAATCCGCTGAGGCATAGAAGGATGCGTAGCGGGTTTTGCTGAAATACTCGCCGTTGAGTTTCTCCACCTCGCTGACCCACTCGTCCTGCGGGCCGCTCACTGCAGGGAGTGAGGTCGTGCCGGTCTTGGGGTCGTAGTTGTAGCGCTTGGTGAAGATTGTGTTGGCGTCGGAGCCGCGAAGTTCCGCTCCCGCGAGGATGTTGAGGGTGTGAATGTCGGCGAAGGTCTGATTGTAGGAGAAATGGCCCCTCGCGACATAGCTGCCCCGGTTGGTGCGGTTCTGGGAAATGCTGCCGTAGAGGTTGGTCTGGGACTGGTCGTCGCTCCCCAGGCGGTCCCTGAAGGCGGTGTAGGTCTCCTTGTCGATTACCTTGTCGGTGGCGTTGTTGGCGAAGGTGTATGAGCCCAGGGCCACGAAATGCAGCTGCTCGATTATGCGGAAGTCCAGCTGGGTGCGGAAGGTTCCGTTTGTGTTGGCGGTGGAGGTGTAGTTGGAGTTGAGCTCGCGGAGGATGTTGAAGCCGTTCTTTGGCATCACTGTCTCCGCGCCGCGTCCGTTGTAGTAGCCGAGGGTGAACCAGGTGTTGTCGGCGGCGTAGGAGCCGTCCTCGTTGTATGCCTTCTCGTAGGGGTTGGAGAAGTAGGCGTAGCGGAACGGGTCCACGGTGGAGTAGGGCATCTTTGACTCCTGGCGCGCCGCGTCGAGTCCGATGTCAATTCTCACCCAGTCGGCCGGCGTGAGGGCCATCTTGGAGTTGATGTTGTAGCGGCGGTAGTCGTTGTTGATGAGCATTCCGTTCTCGTCGTTGAATCCGAGGGCCACATAGTAGGTGGCCTTGTCGGAGCCTCCGCTGAGCGAAAGGTGGTGGCCCTGCGAGAAGGCGTTGCGGAACAGAAGGTCGTACCAGTTGGTGTCCACGCTCTTGAGGCCTTCGATGTAGGCGTTCTGGGCCTCGCGGTCGCCCTTCATCGAGGCGAAATCCCCCAGCCCGGCGCGAATCTGCCCCACGATTCCGACGACAGGGTAGATGACGGTGTTGTCGGTGAGTGAGCGGTTGTATTTTGCGGCCGAGAACTCTTCCCAGAGCTCGTCTTCCCAGGCGAGTTTCTCCTCGGAGTTCATCAGGTTGAGGGTTCTCTGGGGCTGGAATGAGACGGTGAAGGTGTTGTTGTAGTTGATTCTCATCCGTCCGCTTTCGCCCTTTTTGGTCGTGACGACAATGACTCCGTTAGCTGCGCGGGAGCCGTAGATTGCGGCCGCGGCGGCGTCCTTGAGGATGGTGATGCTTTCGATGTCGTTCGGGTTTATGTTGCCGATGCCGCTGACGAAGATGTCGTCAAATCCGCCGGTGGCAAGCTGCTCGGAGGTGAGCGAAGTGGACTCGCTCTGAAGGGGCACTCCGTCCACTACCCACAGCGGCTGGCTTGTGCCGGAGAGGTTGTTGGAGCCACGGATGCGGATGCGGGACTGGGTGCCGGGCTGTCCTGAGGTGGCTGAGACCGCGACGCCGGCGACTTCGCCCTGCATCAGAGCGTCCACCGAGGAGACGGCCTTGGCTTCGAACTTGTCGCTGCCGATGACTGCGACGGAGCCGGTAATCCTTTTGACCGAGGTCTGGGCATATCCGGTGACAACGACCTGGTCCAGTTCGGTGGCTTCATATTCCATCGTGACGGTGATGCCCTCCTGGCTTTGGCCGGGGACTATTTTCCAGTGCAGGTCTTTCATCCCGACGGAGGAGAAGACCACCTCGGTGGTGCCCCCGGGGAGGGTGAGGGAGAAGCGTCCGTCGATGTCTGCTATGGCTCCGACTCCGGTTTTTCCTGAGGCGACGACTCCTGCGCCGATGACGGGTTCGCCTTCGGGGTCAACGATGCGGCCCGAGATGGTGGTCCGGCTTTGGGCGAGGAGTGCTGCTGCCGAAATGGCGAAGGCAATCAATGTGAGTATTGTTCTTTTCATTTTGCTGTCACTTTTGTTTCGGCTATCGGTTTTAGTCAGTGTGGTTAATGTTCCCTGGTCCAGATGTCGAAAGTGAAATTTATTCCTGTTGAGGGGTCGGTCCGGGGCTCTGAGGAGGAAGTCAAATTCCAGATATTCGAGTCTATGAGGGGGAAGAATTTGTCAGCTTCGGGGGCGAGGGCCTTCACTGCGGTGATATAAAGGGCGTCTGCGCCGGAGATGGCCTCGGCGTAGAGCTGCGCGCCTCCGATTATAAAGCAACGGTCGCAGGGGGTGTTCCCCTTTGGCGCGCCTTCGGGGGCAGAAGCGTTCCCACTTTCCTGGCCTTTGTCGGCAAGATACTCCTCTGCTTTGCGGTAGGCCTCGTCAAGGCTCGGGACTATAGTGATGCCATCCACTGGCTGCAAGGTTTTGGAAACCACGATGTTGCGTCGCCCTGGAAGCGGCCTTCCGATGGACTCGAATGTGCGTCGACCCATAATGACGGGGTGCCCCAGGGTGGTGGCCTTGAAGTACTTCATATCCTCCTTGAGGTGCCACAGGAGGGCGTTGTCCTTCCCGATGGCTCCGTTTTTAGAGACCGCTGCGATTATGCACTTTTCCATATTGTTCCTATTTTTATTCCCTTTTGGACAGGCTTAACCCTTTGGACAGCCTTAATCCATTGAACGGACTTAATATCCATTCGAGGGGGTGATTTTACTCTTTGTTTTTCTTTGCGGCGCTGAATCCGGCAGCTCCTGCGCTCAATAGTACAAGAATTATCAGCAGCGCTGAGGAGGCGGTGGAGATGTTCTCTCCGATTTTGAAGTCTCCCGGCTCAAACCTCATAACAATCTCGCTGTCGCCTGCAGGGACAATGAGCCCGCGAAGCATCCAGTCGCCGCGGAAAAGAGCGGTCCAGGTGGCGTCCGGTCCCGCAACAAAGCGGTCACCGCGGGTCTGCCCGACCTCTCCCACAGGCCCGATCCAGGCCTTCCAGCCATCCGGGTAGTAGATTTCGCTGAACATAACGGCGCTTTTGCGGCTGAGGTGGCAGCGGTAGTGCAGCTCGTTCGGCTCGTAGGATGTGAG
>CAYNDY010000101.1:0-2306 GCA_964396105.1 uncultured Muribaculaceae bacterium | reverse complement strand
CGAAGGTCCGTGCTTCCCAGAAGGTCGAACTCCTCGTTCACTGTCCGCGCCACTTTCGCCCCCGTCACAATCCAGCAGTTGCCCATCGCCTCAGGGTTCACAACCGGCGAAAGATCGTCTCCCAGTATGATATACTTGCCGTTTAATATTGATGTTACAGGAAGATTCGGCAGATTCTCCTCCAATTCCCCGACCGTCGCGCAGGAGCCTGCAGCCTTGTAGATGGAATTGATTTCAGGGGAAATATATCTCTCGATAAGATCCTGGTAGCGCTGAAGTTTCACAGGGCTGTAGCCGCCGATGCACTTGTGGCGGTAGCTCTGGTGGGCGTCGTTGAATGTGTTTACGCTAAGGTCCAGCACACGGTAGGAAATTGCCGGGTCGGCAAGAATTTGCTTGTCAACGCCTCTTTCCTTGAACTGAGCCTGGTAGTTTTTCGGGGTGATGAAATGCTCGCTGTTAAGATAGCGTTTTCCGACGCTGAAAAGGTCCACGAGAACGAGCACCCCGATAAGGGAGCAGCAAACAACGGAGCGCGTCTTTGCGGAGCCCGGCTTCTTGGCGAAGCTGTTCCAAAGGAGCACGCCCCCCGCGAGAAGAACGAAAATGAGGCTCCTCCAGGCGTCGCTGCGCAGCATAGCCCTGCGGTCCTCCCTCAGCGCCTCCACAAGGATGTCCTGCATCCCCTTGTCGCTCTCCGAAGAGAAACTTCCTGCAAGGCCCGGGAAAAGGGCGAAAAGAAGGCAGAAGCCTCCCGTGAGTCCGAGCGCCCAATAAAGTGCGCGGCGAACCTGCCTTTGATCATATTTCCCCCTTGCAATCCTGTCCAGAGCGATGAATCCCAGAAGCGGCACCGTCACCTGAAGCACCGTGAGGGCCATCGAGACTGTTCTGAACTTGCTGTACATCGGTGCGTAGTAGAACCACAGTTTGGTGAACCACAGGAAATGGCTGCCCCAGGCGAGGAAAACTGCGATGAGAGTGGCTATGATTATCCAGACTTTCTGCCTGCGGTCTTCCCCCTTAAGGAGGAAAAGCCCCAGGATGAAAAGGAATATGCTCACGGCCCCGAGATACATAGGCCCTGCGGTGAAAGGCTGAGGTCCCCAGTACATCGGGAGCGCCTTCACGGTCTGTTTCACGTTCGGCTGTCCGGCCCTTCGAAGAAGGCTTTCGGTGGCGCCGTTTTCAAGGCCCGGGTCGCAGGCGGAAGCGCCTCCGTTGAAGTTGGGAATCAAGAGGTTAGGCATCTCGTTCGGGCCGTAGGACCAGGCGGTGGCATACTCGAGGTCGAGTCCCTTCGCGGCGGCTTTCGCCTCTTTCACGGCCGCAGCGTCTCCGGCGTTTTCGGCCTTGTCGGCGGCGAGTTCGGAGCCGCCCCTCATCGTGTATTTCGCATAATTATAGGTCGGGATGAGCTTGTTGGCATTGGTCGCTATGCCCACGCACCCAAGAAAGAGCAGCAGGGCTGAAGCGGCGAAAAATCTCCCGATGCGGGTTTTCCTGTTTTCCTTCACTGCAAGCACATACCCCAGAAGGGTCAGGGCATAGACGAAGATTACGATTGCAAGATAGTAGGTAATCTGCGGGTGGTTGGCCTTAATCTGGAAACTCAGGGCAAGGGCGAAAAGCACGGCGCCAAGAACCGTCTGCGGGAGCCATTGCTTCCAGCTTGAGGCTTTCCCTGAGGCATCAGTGGCCTTCCCATCAGCCTCAGGGCTCTTTCCCTCTGAAGAGCCGCCCGCGCAGAAGAATTTCCCTCCCTTCAAGCCCTTCAGGGCGCAGCGGTAGGTGTAGGCGACCCCCGCGAGAACCCACGGGAAGAACGCGATGGCCTGCATCTTCGTGTTGTGCCCCACCTGGATAATCTGCATATTGTAGGAGCAGAAGGCGATGGCGATGGCTCCTCCCACTGCAACCCATACCCCGCAGCCGAAGGACAGCATAAGCAGGAATCCACCCAGCAGGGCTATGAAAAAGTAGGTCGCAGGGCGGCGTCCCAGAAGAAGTGCCTTGTAGAGGGCCTTGGTCCAGTCACCGTCGTAGTCGTCGATGGTTGCCGTCGTCGGCATACCCCCGAACATAGAGTCGGTCCAGCGGGTCTTGTCCTCGGGGTGGGCGGCGTTGTAGGTGATGGCCTCGTTCGCCATACCTTTCCACGAGGATATATCTCCCTGATTCACAATCTTTCCGCTCAGCACCTCGGGCACGAAAGCGTAGGAAATGACAAGGAAAAGGGCGACGATTCCTATTGCCGCAAGGATTTTCTTCCCAAGACTTCTGTCTATCTTAATTCTGCTCATATT
>CAYNDY010000100.1:0-6785 GCA_964396105.1 uncultured Muribaculaceae bacterium | reverse complement strand
CTATTTCGGGCAGATGCGGCAGAAATTGCTGTAAACCTGAAAAATTCTCTTGATGTAGTCTTCGGTCTGCTGTCCTCCGGGCTTTTGATTTGCCTCGGCTTCCGGGGCAAGTTCAGCGACGATTGAGGAATCCATCTGAGCCTCCATCGCTGAGTCTGTTTCAGCCTCTGCGGGAGCGGTTGCCGCTGCCGAGTCCGCTTTCTCAGCAGTTCCCGTGCTGTCCGTAGGGGCGGCCGGGCGGGCTGCTGCTCCGCTAAGACCCCGTATGACCCTCGTCTCGCCTGCGTTGTAGGCCGCAAAGACATATTCCATAAGTTCGTCCTGGGAACTTGTGTAGCGGCGAAGAAGCCGTGTGAGACGGCCGAGATAGGAGGCTCCGGCCCTGATGTTCTCCTTCGGGTCGAGAGGATTTTCCACCCCGTAGACCTTTGCCGTGAGCGGCATCAGTTGCATCAGGCCCTTTGCCCCGGCGTTGGAGGTTACATTGATTGCGAACTTGGATTCGGTGTAGATTACCGCCGCGAGCATCCTCCAGTCCCAGCCTATGGAGTCGGCATAGAAGCGGATTATGTCGTCGTAGGGGCTCAGCCTTTTCTGCTCGATGAAAATTTTCGGCGGACGGCTGCTCGAGTGCATAGCCCTGAACCGGTCCACCATATCAGGGAACGAATCCCTAGAGGTGTAGTCGGAAATCCATCGGTTCACCTGCTTCATCTGGGCAGTTCGGTCGGAGCGCATCACCCAGCAGACCTCCTTGCAGACAGGGCGCGACTTCAGAACCGAGTCTATGTGCTCTGCGTGCCTCAGGGAGTCAAACCTTGGCAGAAGCACCAGGTCCACGGCGCCCTCGCGGAGCGAATCCAGACTTTCCTGCCTCTTGGTGCAGGATTCGACACTGACCGTGCAACCGTTTTCGGAGGCGAAATCCTGCAGCATTTCGTAGCTCAGGCCCGCCCACAGCACGTCGTCCCTGATCTGGAACTGCCCGAAATCAAGGACGCAGCGAAGGTTTTCTCCTGCAAAATAATTCTTTTTATCTTCGTAGAGTTTGCTTGCGGCAAGCACGACTGCAAGGGCGAAAAGGCAGGCGCCGAGAAGCCCTGCGATGAACCTCAGGAGGTCCCTGTGCCGCCGTATGAAATTACCTGGAGCGTGCATTTTTTGCGCTGCTGATTGAACTGCTTGAACTTCTGTTGCCGCCGGAGATGCCGCCCTCTGAGGAGCCGCCCGAAGCTGATGCCTTGCCGTTCTTGTTCGTTCCGATGTAGAACGGCCAGAAGATGCCCACCTTGACGGCCCTCTGCGTGTAGATGTTGCCGTGGGAGGTGAAATAGTCGTAACTCTGCATCGGCCATCCCTGCCCGGCGTTCATAAACTTCACGAAAATGCAGGCCTTGTACCACTGGATGTTGATGAATGCGTCATAGTATGGGCAGTTTCCGTATTTCTGCTCGTTCTGGTTGTACCACACTCCGAGTACAGGATTGTAGCCCTGCGCGTACCAGGAAGTCGTGAAATAGGTGTTGAGGCCTATCTGCATCTCCATCACCTTCTTAACGACCGGGAACTGGATGTACCACCGAAGGTTCAGGGCGAACTTAGGCAGAGGGAGCACCGTCTCGTCGGAGGAGAGCTGGAACATCGCCTGGTTGTCGAGGTGGAACTTCCAGAAGGTGAAATTCTTCTTGAGGTATGCCGTCATCACGCTCATCGCTCCGCCGTTCTGCTGCACGATGCCGTCCGAGTCATAATAGAGGTTGTTCGCGAGAAGGGCGTATCCGAACGAGGCGTTCATCTCCCAGCGCGGAATGTCCACTTCACCGATGATTTTCGTCGTGGAGGTCTTCCCGAAGGAGTTGTCCCACTTGTAGTGGTTGCTCACAAGGTGCTGCTGGTAGTAGTCAGGAGCCTTTAGGCCCGTCTCGAAATGCACTTTGAGGTCGAGAGGGCTCTGCCTGTCGCGGCGGAACGGGTAGAAACTTACCTTGAGGTTGGCGTTGACGCTGAAATCGTTGACCTCATAGCCCGCGAAGGTGTATTTTCCCGTCGCGTCCCACTCGATGTACTTCTTGAACTTTCCGTTCGCTCCGGCATAGAGGTATGCGGAGTTCAGAATCATATTCTTCTGCTTTCCGCTGAGGTAGATGTTCGGGTCGAAACTGTAGTAGGATGCGAGTTTGTCGCCCACTCCGACATCGATTTTCGAAAGGGGAGCGTCGCTTGCCCACGGCTGCAGCCTCATAAACACCTTGTTGTCGAGTCTGAGTGTGCGCAGGGAGTCGTTGGAGGAAGTAGGGTTGAGATAGAACCGGTTCCCGTAGAATGTTGCCGCCTCGGGGTTCGAAGCCCCGATTTCGTCGGTATATTTCTTCGTGTATATGTCCAGAGTGCTGCTGTGGCCTATGTAGGCGGTGGTTATGTCCTTGTTGAGGGAGTCGGCGCTGTAGGTGAATGTGCTGTCCTTCTTCGCCTTGATTTTGTTTATGAAGTTGAACGGAATGCGGAAAGTCTGGTCCAGGAAAACCGTGTTCTTCTTGATTGTGTTCTCAGCTTCGTGCAGGTTCACAGCGAGTTCGCGCGCATCGAGCGTGGTGTCCCGAATCATCGAGAGGTCCGTCACTCCGCCGTTTTCGCTCTTTGTAATCTTGTTGTGTACAAAGCCTGTGTGCATCATATATCTCTTTCCCAGATAGTTAAGGGCCACAACTGCGTTGCTGTTGGTGACATCCTCCCTCTGGAGCATACCCTTGCCTCCGAATTTGTAGTAGCCGAGGGTGAGGTTGAGCGAAGGAAGTATGTTCTGGCTGGTCCATACCCTGACGTTCATTTCCTCCTTTTCGTCCTTTGCGAAGAGGGTGCCCCAGTAGGCGAGTTCGGTGTACGGGGTCTTGGTGTTGAACATCGGGAGGGTTGAGGCCGAGTAGGAGTAGTCCCTGTATGGAGTGTAGAAGATTGCGTTGTCTTCCTCCTCCCTCTTGAAGAAGTTGTAATACTGCGTGGCTGAGCCGCTTACGCCCTGCCAGGTGAGGTTTATATCGTTTCTTTGCTGCGGGATGTCGTAGAAATAGTAGTTGAACGAGGTGTCCTGCTTCTGGAACTTGAACTGCTGGAAATCCTGGTCCACCGTCCAGAGGACTATCCTCTTGTACTGCAGGGAGTCCGGGAAGGCGAAGGTCTCGAGGATTCGCGGGGTGTTCTCGCGGACGCTGTCCTTGTAGGCCTGGATGCTGTCCTGGCGGTGCATTATGCTGTCGGCGCGGGCCATCAGAATCGGAAGTTTCTGTTCATAGTCATATTTCTTCCTCTCTTTGCGGCTGAGGCTCTTGTACCATTTGTCGAATGCGGCCTTTGCGACCTCGGTGGAGTCCTTCACATAGAGCGAGTCGAGGCGGGCGAGTTCGAGGGTGTCGCCCCTGGCAAGGAGCGTGTCGCGGGTTGCGGCCCTTGTCGCCGAGTCCTTGATGGCGATGTAGTATTTGAATTTGAACGGGTCCTTGAACTCGAGCGAGTCGGGGATGCGGATTGTGTCCGCGGGGTTCACATAGATGGTGTCCGAGGCGGCCTTGAGCGAGTCTGAGTGCTGAGGCTTTACGCTGTCCCGGCGTGAGGCTCTGGCGCTGTCGGTGCGCGTGGTGGAGGCTTCGAGCGAATCGGCGGCTCTTCTTTGCGCAGCAATCCTTCCCGCGTCGACTCCGAAAACCTGAAGGGAGACGAGGGTTATGACTGCCACCGGCAGCAGAAATTTGCTCTTGAACGCCATCCTGTGCTGTTTTATAAATGTTATCAGGCCCTGTCCGCCTGAGAATGTTTATATCAATTCTATGCCTTCGGCTTTCATCTCCGAAAGTGCCTTGCGGTGACCGTCGGGGTCAACGTATGCGAGGGCCGCTGTGAGAAGTTTTACCTTATATCCTGCCTTCAGAAGGTCCTCGGCGGTGTTCCGCACGCAGAATTCTGTCGCGATGCCGCAGACGTAAACCGTCTGGATGTCAAGCAGTTCGAGGATCTCCCCGAGCGGCTGTCCGGCGCTGTTAAGACCCTCAAACCCGGAGTACTGCTCCCGGGTCCTGTCGCAGCCCTTGTCGAAGGTGAGCTCTTCGCTTGCGTAGGGCTTGAGGTCATCGTGGATTTCCCCTCCGCGGGTGCCTGCTACGCAATGCACGGGCCAGGTGCCTCCGAAGCCCACAAATGAACTGTGGTCTGCGGGGTGATGGTCCCGGATGAAAAGGATGGGGAAGGTGTCGAGGATTTCGACCTCGGCCTCGCCTTCCTGAGAGCCGGTGCGGCTGTCGATGAAACGGAGCGCTTCCTTGACAGCGTTCTCGGCGTTTCCGCACGCGAGCGACCCGTCAATGAAGTCGTAAAGCATATCCACAACCACCAGTGCAGCGTTCTTTTCCATATAGATACCTTTTATATTCAATAATTTGCGTTACCCTGTTCCGCCGGAGGTCTAAATCTCCTTGAATTCGTTGATTTCCTTGACGAGGCGGTTGAGGATTTCGTTTTTCGTGGAGGCGAGATCATCAGAAATGTCCACCTTGTAGTAGTGCGGATTTATGAGCCTTCGCTCCGACGGGCTGAAGTGCGCGAGGGTGTATTTGTAGTACTCCCTCTTCTCTCCGAGGCTCCTCTGGGGAGCTACCCTTTTTCCTTCGGCGATTGCAGGAATCTGAAGCGCCGTCGCGGTGTAGGACCCCTCGGCGAAGGTTTTGAACTTGTAGCGGTCGTACTCGTCATAGACCGTGAACTCCTCGCCGCGCTCGATTTTGCGGCTCAGGCTGTCGCCCCTCAGGCAAGTGACGTCCACCTTGAACACATCGCCCTTCTCTTCGTCGTGCTTGAGGATGCGGTAGGTGATCTGGAAGCCCGGGTTGATGAGTTTCACTTTGTCTTCGGAGCGCTTGAGAACCGGGGTGCCGTCAATCTGAACGAGTTTATAGACATTGCCGAAGCACGGATTCGCCTTGCTCGTCGCAATCGCGTCGCCCACGCCGTAGCAGTCGATGGCCGCTCCCTGTCTCTCAAGGTCGGAGATGAGGTACTCGTCAAGCGAGTTGGTCGCGAAGATGCGGCAGTTCTCCATTCCGTTGTCGTCCAGCACTTTGCGGCACTCTACCGAAAGGTAGGCAAGGTCGCCGCTGTCGAGCCTCACACCGTAGCCGAACGGGTAGTTGTCGTCAATCCCGTTGGCTCTGAAGGCCTTGATGGCGTTCTTGATTCCGCAGTGGAGGGTGTCGTAGGTGTCAATGAGAAGAATGAGGTTCTCGCCGCGATGGGTGTTGATGTAGGTGTCGAAGGCCTCATATTCGCCCTTTACGGAGCAGCCGAAGGTGGTGACATAGCTGTGCGCCATAGTTCCCGTCGAGCCGCAGCCGAAATAGACGTCGGTCAGGACATTCGAGGTGCCGGCGCAGCCTGCGATGATTGCGGCCTTTGCTCCGTAGGTGGCTGCCCACGGGCCGTGAGCGCGGCGTGAACCGAACTCGCTCACAGGGCGGTTGGTGCTGCGGCAGACGCGGGATGCTTTCGTCGCGACCGCCATCTGGTGGTTCATAATGCACAGAAGTGGGGTCTCAAGCACCTGGGCCTCAATCAGCGGGGCCTCCACGGTGATGACCGGCTGGTTCGGGAAGGCAATCTCGCCCTCTTTCATCGCATAGACATTGCCCGTGAAGCGGAGCGTGGAAAGGTATTTCCTGAACTCGGCATATCCGTCCCCCGGGAGGAACTTCTCGAAGAACTCCTCCGGATGGTTGCCCATCGAAAGAATCATCTCCACGACCTCTTCAGTGCCGCTCACCACAGCCCAGTTGTTGTTTTCCGGGGCCACGCGGTAGAACATATTGAAAACGGCGACTGAGTCTTTGTGCCCGCTCTCGTAGAAGGACTTGCCCATCGTGTACTGGTACTTGTCCGAGCAGTATGCTATGTCCTTAAAATCCATAAAGCAATTGTTTTCTAAATAATCTTTACGCCTCAAGCTTTACTCTGTCGCAGCCGCTGCGTTCGCCTTCCTTCAGAGGAATGCTGCTCAGTGCGGCCACAGCTGCGATGAGGATGAAAATGCAGGCTACAAATTCTGTCCAGTAGGCCCACGGGCTCATAATGTCGCGGAAACTGTCTGCGGCGTCAACTCCCGGAAGTCTGCTCGCGATGGTCGCAAGTGCGTTGTTGGTGCAGTGCATCAGCATCGTAAGCTTCAGAGAGCCTGTCCTGTAGTAGACATAGCCGAAAAGGCAGCCGAGAATGAATGCCGGGATTGCCTGCCACGGGTTGAGGTGGATAAACGCGAAAAAGAGCGCGGAGAGCACAATAGCCCAGCCTGGCTTCATTTTCTGCAGAAGTCCCCTCAGAACCGTTCCCCTGCAAAGCCACTCCTCGAAGAATGGGGCGAAGATGCAGGAACAGATGACGGTGACCCAGAGCGGTCCGTCAAGAAGACTCGAAAGCGCGGACTCCAGCCACTGAGGCATAGGCGGAAGCACTTGTCCGCAAAGATCCGAAACGAATGAGGCTGCGAGAGTGGAAACCACGGCGATAAGAGCGATGCACCACCCCTTGAACCTTCCGAAATTGTTGCTGTCCAGAGCCACTCCGTCCTCGAAAAGGGCGTTGCGGCGGCTCTTTCCTGCGGCGTAAAGCATTACAGGAATGAACATTACGGGGTAGGAGAGGAGCATTCCGTACTGAGCTGCGAAATCCGCGGAGTAGAGCCCGAGTCCCCAGGTGATAAGGTTTCCGAGGATGGCCCCAAGCATAAACATAATCAGAACCCAGAAGAA
>CAYNDY010000099.1:0-7107 GCA_964396105.1 uncultured Muribaculaceae bacterium | reverse complement strand
TTTTTGGGTGCCCGGTCGGATTCGAACCGACGACATTCAGAACCACAATCTGACGCTCTAACCAACTGAACTACGGGCACCATATTGGTTTGAGGACTGCAAAGATAGACATTTTCTGAATTTCCGCAAAAAAAATGTTAATTTTGTGGATTTGAAATGCAGCCGCGCCTCTTCCTCCCCGAAACGGGCGGAAAGAGGGGCGAGCGCAAAAGAAAACTTCAATATGGCAAAAGAAATCAAATTCGCCCTGGTTTACAGGGATATGTGGCAATCCGCAGGAAAATATGTCCCACGGGCGGACCAGCTTGTGAGAGTCGCCGAGCCCATCATCGGAATGGGCTGCTTCGACAGGGTGGAAACCAACGGCGGCGCCTTCGAACAGGTCAACCTTCTTTTCGGCGAAAACCCGAACAAGGCCGTGAGAGAGTGGACCGCGCCGTTCCACAAGGCCGGAATCCGCACCCAGATGCTCGAAAGAGGCCTCAACGGACTGAGAATGAATCCTGTCCCTGCGGATGTGAGGGAACTGATGTTCCGGGTCAAGAAGGCTCAGGGCACGGACATTTCCCGCTCTTTCTGCGGACTGAACGACCCGAGGAACCTGCGCCTCAGCGTAGAGTACGCCAAGAAGGCCGGGATGATCTCCCAGGTCGCCCTCAGTATAACCAATTCCCCTGTCCACACGGTCGAATACTATATGGGAGTCGTGCGCAAGGTCGCCGAATACGGCTGCGACGAAATCTGCCTCAAGGATATGGCAGGCATCGGCCGCCCGACTTTCCTCGGACAGCTTGTCTCGCAGATTAAAAAGGAATACCCCCGGATGACCGTGCAGTATCACGGTCACTGCGGTCCGGGATTCTCCCCCGCTTCGATGCTGGAAGTTTCCCGCGCCGGGGCGGACTATCTCGACGTTGCAGTGGAGCCGCTCTCCTGGGGCAAAATCCACCCGGATGTAATCACGGTTAGGGAAATGCTCCGCGCCGACGGCTTCAAGGTGAAGGATCTCGACCTGGACGCCTATATGGAAGTGAGGTCGCTCACGCAGGAGTTCATCGACGATTTCCTCGGCTACTGGATTGACCCGAACAACTCCCACATGTCCTCCCTGCTTGTGGGCTGCGGCCTGCCGGGCGGAATGATGGGCTCGATGATGGCGGACCTTCAGGGCTTCCACAAGGCCGTGAACGCCTCTCTGAAGGCCCAGGGCAAGCAGACCATAACCCTTGACGGCCTTATGGTCCGGCTTTTCAAGGAAGTGGAGTATGTCTGGCCGCGTCTTGGCTACCCACCGCTCGTGACTCCGTTCAGCCAGTATGTGAAGAACACCGCGCTTATGAACCTTCTGGATATGCTCAAGGGCCGTCCGCGCTGGTCTTCCATAGACAAGGACACCTGGAATATGATTCTCGGCAAAACCGGTCAGCTCCCCGGCCCGCTTGCTCCGGAAATCGTCGCCCTCGCAAAGGAAAAGGGCCTCGAGTTCTACACGGGCAACCCTCAGGACGCCTACCCGGATGCTCTGCCGGAGTATCGCAGGATGATGGCCGAAGAAGGCTGGGACGAGGGGCAGGACAGCGAGGAGCTCTTCGAATTTGCAATGCACGAGCGGCAGTACCGCGACTACAAATCAGGAGCTGCCGCAGAGCGTTTCCGTCAGGATCTTGAAAGCCGCAGAGCCGCCGCCGGAGCGCCGATTGTCGTGAAACGCCCGGTTGTGGAGATGCCTGAGTTTGACCTGGACGCCCTTCTTGCGAAATACCCTGACGCGAAACCTCTGCAGGCCCCGGTGAAGGGTCAGATGCTCTGGCAGATTGACGTCGAGGACCGCTGCGCCGCGCCTGTTGCGGGAACTGAGGTCGCAGAGGGAGAAGCCGCCGGATATGTTCAGGCCTATTATGGGATGGAACCTGTTGTCGCTCCTACCTCCGGAAGGATCGTCGCCGTCACCGCCCCGCAGGGAAAGAAAGTGGAAAAAGGCGAAATCGTGGCCCTGTATCAATAGTTTTCCAATTTCAGGCTTGACTTTTGCCTATTGGGGCTTCCGGTCCGGATGGACATATAACCCCGTATGGATATAAAAATACAAAAGATATGAAATTCAAACACATCATTGCCCTATTTGGCGCAGCCTGCCTCCTTTTTACGGGCTGCCTCAAGGGAGAATTCAGCTACACCAACTATGCGGCGTTCGCGGAAGTGACGGATGCCACGACCCTTAGCGGAGACGGAGACGTAACTTACAGAATCTCGGAAAACGCTTCGGGAATTGACCTCAGCACGGTTGAAAAAGGCACAAGGTATTACATAATCTGCGACCTTCTCAACGCGGTGGACTCCAACGGCGGCTGCGACATAAAGCTCACATCCGCGACCCCGGTCACCGTGAAGACCTGCCTCAAGGGGACTGACGCCGCCGTCCCGACTCTCAAGGCTGACTCTCTCTACATAGCCAAGTACAACTTCGCCAACGCGTTCTACCTCACCGCAAACGGCGACAACACCTACCTCACGGTGCTGGTTTCAATCCCGACGCTCAAGGACAGCACCACAGAGCACGACCTCGACCTCGTGATGGACTCCGGAAGCACATCTTCGAATGTCACCTTCACGCTCTACCACAACGCCAACGGGGATGTCTACACCTCCGAGACCAAGGATGACGACAAGGCCTACGAAGTGAGATACGCAAGTTTCAAGGTAAGAAAACTCCTCAACGAAATCGGAGTGAACAACAGCACAGAGATTAAACTCGAGTCCGCTTTCGACAAGAAAAGCGAGAATAAAGACTAAGAGCAAACTGTCAGAGAATAGGCCGCACAAGGCTTCAGAATTTCTTTTTAGCGGTAGGGTGACCTATTATCTGGATATCCACCCGGTCAACCTTATAGCCGCGGAAGCGTTTCCCGGCGAACATTGCAAGGACGTCATTGAGAAGTTTTTCATCGATGACGTCCTTGTAGGTATTGTTGACGCTGTCGTAAAAATGGATGTGCTCGAAAGTGTTCACGTCGAAGTACATCTTGTTGTTGGAGCTGAGCCTGTGGCTGTAAATCCCCTTCAGAGCGAAGTCCGCAAGGATATTGTAAACCGAAGCGACGGTAACCTTCACCTCCCCCTCCAGAGCGATCTCGGACGCCACCATATCCGCCGAAGCGTGCCCCAGGCGGAGCATAGCCCGGTGCACGGCCAACCGCTGAGGCGTCGCCTTAAGCGAATATTTCTTCAAAATGGAGCCAAATTCCTCCATCGGGTCCCTGTCACTGCGCATAAATAACTCTTTTACGACATCGGCAAGTGCAAATATAGCGAATAATTCTGCGCGGACCGCCGCTTCGGGAGAAACTTTCAACAACTCCCTACCACCAGAGCTTCGGGTCGGGACCCATTTGGAAGACCAGGCGGCCGCCCGCCATTATGTCTTTGTAGTCTATGTAGGACTGCTTCAGATCTTTGCCGTTCAGTTTTATGCTTTGGATGTAGCGGTTTTCGGCGGAAAGGTTTTCAGCGGTTATTGTGAAACTGCGGCCTTCGGGAAGGGAGATTTCGGCCTTTTGGAAGGACGGGACTCCGAAACAGTATTTGCCTGAGGCCGGTTCCGCCTCGTAGAAACCCAGAGAGGAGAGAATGTACCAGGCTGACATCTGGCCCACGTCCTCGTTGCCTGAGAGGCCGTCCGGGGCGGCGCGGTACATATCATTCAGCGTGCGGCGGACAAGGTCGGCGGTTTTCCACGGCTGGGAGAGCATCGTGTAGAGATAGAGGATGTGGTGGCTCGGCTCGTTGCCGTGGGCATACTGACCGATGAGGCCGGAAATGTCCGGGGAGGAGTCCTGACCGAGAACAACCGAGCTGACCGTGAACAGCGAATCCAGTTTGGAGAGCATATTCTCCCTTCCGCCGAAACACTCCTCCAATCCCTCGACATCCTGCGGAGCGAGCCAGGTGTACTGCCAGGCGTTGCCCTCGCAGAAATCGTCGGCGCGGTGCTCGGAGCTGAACGGACTGAACGGCGTGCGGCGCACTCCCTTGCTGTCAAGACCGCGCACAAAGCCGATTGACGGGTCGAAATAGTGCCTATAGGAGTGGCTGCGGGCAGTGAAGGTCTGCGCCTCGGCCTCTTTGCCGAGGGCCTTTGCCGCAGCAGCTATGGCTCCGTCAGCGATGGCGTATTCCATATCGTAGGCCACACTTTCCGTCATCAGGTCGCAAGGGATGTAGCCGTAGCGGGCCCTCAGGGCGCCTCCGCGGCCCTTGTCGTAGGATGTGGCCGTAAGTGCATTGAAGGCAGCCTCCCTGTCAAAGCCCGGGATGTCCTTCACGATGGCGTCCGCAACGACCACAATGCCCGGATTGCCGACCATACAGTCGGTTTCGTTGCCCCAGAGATGCCAAACCGGAAGGCGGCCCTGCTCGGAGTGGATTGCGAGCATCGTGTTAATTATGTCAGGCATCCTCTCGCTCTGCAGAATGGTCAGAAGAGGCATCTCGGCGCGGTAGGTGTCCCAAAGGGAGAAGGTGGTGTAGGTGGTGTGGGCAGCCGCCCTGTGAACCTTTCCGTCAGCCCCGCGATAGTCTCCGTTGACGTCGCAAAACTCAGAAGGGGCCACCATTGTGTGGTAGAGCGCCGTGTAGAAGCACTGGAGTTTTTCCTGTGAGACGGAGTTGTCTTCAACCTTCACTTTCGAGAGTTCCCTGTTCCAAAGAGAAGAGGCATTCTCTGCCACAGCATCAAAATCCCAGCCCTGGAGTTCCTTGCGAAGATTCAGCCTCGCGCCCTCGACGCTGACAGGCGAGATGGCAACTTTAAGAAGAATCTGCTCCCCTTCTGCTGTCGGGAATGTAAGCCTGCACCACCTCTGGAGCGGATCCACTACCTGAGCCCCCGTGAACGGCCTGGAAAATTCGGCGGCGAAATAGACCTTCTGGTCCTTTGCCCAGCCGGTTGAGTAGCGCCAGCCTGAAATGTGGAGGCTGTCCTCAATCTCGAAATGAGTGTCAGTCGCCTTGTCCCAGCAGCCGCCGTTCTCAAGATCGAAAACGAGCGCGGACTGCTCCGAAGCGGGGAAGGTGTAGCGGTGCATTCCGACGCGGGAAGTTGCCGTGAGCTCCGCCCGGACGCCGTAACGCCTGAGTAGCACGCTGTAATATCCCGGTCTGACCGTTTCACTGCTTCTGTCCGCGTAGGACCACAGCCCGGAAGACGGGTCATCCTCCGTGCCCCTTGAGTAATTGACTTCGCCGACGACCGGCATCACCGTGACGTCGAACAAGTCCCCGATGCCGGTTCCGCTCAAGTGGGTGTGCGAGAATCCGATGACGGTGGAGTCGGCCTCATTGTAGCCCGAGCACCAGTCCCAGCTCTGCGGGATGCTGACGGGGCCCAACTGGACCATTCCGAACGGCACATTGGCGCCTACGAAAACGTGGCCGTGTCCGCCGCTGCCGATGAGAGGATTCACATATCGGGTGTAGTCACCCCCCGGGCAGGAGGATGAGTTCGCGCAGCCAAAAAGAAGTAGAGGCAAGGTCAGAAGTGCAAGTATTTTTTTCATATTCAATCAGTTATCTTTTATGCAGTTGATTTTGAGAGTGTCCCCGCGGGTGAGGGAGCTGTGGCTTATGCGGTAGCTTTTTAATTTCCGGTCTCCGAGAGTCATAGACTTTATTCGAAGATAAGAGCCTTCCTGCCCCAAAGAGCCGGTTCTATTGATTTGGAGGGAATTATGTCCCCCGTACCATTTCGGGTCGAGGCGGAGCGTAACCCGCTCGAAAGCGGGAGCGGTCAGAGTATAGGCGGGCTCGCCCGGGCAGTCGGGGTAGAAGCCCATCATCGAGAACACCGCCCAGGCGGACATCGTGCCGGTGTCGTCATTGCCCGGGATGCCGTCGGGCTGAGTTGTAAAATGCTTTGCGAGAAGCTCCGAAACCAGTTTCTGAGTGCGCCACTGCTCCCCCCTGAACCGACTGAAAAGGTAGGCGTAGGCGATGTCGGGCTCATTCGCAGGGTCATAGAGGCCCTCGTCAAAGACCCCCTGGAGTTTCTTTACAAACGCCTTTCCTCCGCCCATAAGGGAGGCATATCCCTCGACATCGTGCGGAACGAAGAAAGTGTAATTCCAGGCGCTGCCCTCGTGAAATCCCACCGCGTTCTCAAAATTCTCGCCCTCCCGCGGATTGAAAGGAGTGAGGAAACTGCCGTCGGAGTTGATGGGCCTCAGAGTGCCGGACTCCGGGCTGTAATAATGCCTGTAATTCAGCGACCTTTCCCTGAAAAGACGGGCGTCCCCCTCCCTGCCAAGTTCCGCTGCAAGAAGCGAAAGGGCATTGTCCGCAACATAGTATTCAAGAGCGTGGGAAACGGAGTTGTCGCCGGAAAAATCCCCGGCGAAATATCCTGCGGGGATATAGCCGCGGGAGACATACGGGGCGTTGTCCGGGCGCATCAGATTGGCGGAAGTCGTGTCGAGGGCGGACCTGAGAAAAGCCTCGTAGGCGAGGTCAACATCAAAGTCGCGCAGGCCCTTGAGGTAGGTGTCCGCTATGACCGGGATTGCCGGGTCGCCCTCCATCGTGAAGGTTTCCCTGCCGTACAGCTCCCACTTGGGCATCCAGCCCCATTCGTTGTACATCGAGACCATCGAGCGCACCATATCCAGCTGGCGCTCGGGGAAAAGCAGCGTAAGAAGCTGATGCACATTGCGATAGGTGTCCCAGAGGGAGAAAACCGTGTAGCGCTCGTGCCCGGGGGCCACCCTTCCTATGCCCCTTTTGTAGGTAAGATAGCTTGCGAAAGTGCTCTCCGAAGGAAGTTCCCCCTCCCCAGTGTACTCCATAACAGGGTATTCCCCGTTGACATCACTTAGGATGTTAGGGTGCAGAAGTGTGTGATAGAGGGCCGTATAGAAGACCTGTTTCTGCTCCGCCGTGCCGCCCTCGACCCGGACAGCGGAAAGGTCGGCGTTCCACCTCCGGAGGGCCTCGGAGCGGACAGAGTCAAAGTCCAAGACAGGCTGCTCCGCTTCAAGATTCATCCTGGCATTTTCGCAGCTAACGAATGAAACTCCCATCTGCACAAGGATCTGCTCCCCCGCAGGGAGGCCGTCG
>CAYNDY010000098.1:5187-7146 GCA_964396105.1 uncultured Muribaculaceae bacterium | reverse complement strand
AAATACAGGATTATGGCAAATGATATTATACTGAAAATCAAGGGCCTCAGGGCCGGAATCGAGGGAAAGGAAATCCTCAAGGGGATTGACCTCGAAATCCGCAAGGGCGAAATCCACGCCTTTATGGGCCCGAACGGTGCCGGAAAAAGCACCCTCAGCTCCGTGCTCGCGGGAAAACCGCAATACACCGTCACCGAGGGAGAAATCGAGTATATGGGGCGCGATCTTCTCAAGATGTCGCCTGAGGAACGCTCCTGGGCGGGCATTTTTATGTCGTTCCAGTACCCTGTGGAGATCCCGGGGGTGAGCATCACCAATTTTATGAAGACTGCGGTGAACTCCCGTAGAGAGGCTCAGGGCCTTCCGCCGATAAAGGCCGCCGAGTTCCTGAAACTTCTAAAGGAAAAGATGGCTTTCGTGCAGATGAAACCCGAATTTGCCAAGAGGGAAGTGAATGTGGGCTTCTCGGGCGGCGAGAAAAAACGCAACGAGATTTTCCAGATGGCGATGCTTGAGCCGACGCTCTCCATTCTCGACGAGACGGACAGCGGACTGGATGTGGATGCGCTGAGGATTGTCGCTTCGGGAGTGAACGCTCTGCACACTCCGGAGAACGCCTCCATCATAATCACCCACTATCAGCGGCTCCTTGAGTACATTGTTCCGGATGTGGTGCACGTCTTGAAGGACGGACGCATCGTCCGCACTGCGGGTCGCGAACTGGTGGATTTTATCGAGGAACACGGCTATGACAACCTGTAAAGTCTATTTTGTCGGACGCGACTCCCTCCCCGAGAGCATTTCGCTCGGAAGGGACGAGAGCCTCAGGATGCTCCTTGTGGTGCTTCCGGGGGTTAGTTGCGACCTTTCGCTGAAGGTGAATCTCGAGGGCGAGGGCGCATCGTTCTCTCTTAACGGAGTGTATGTCTGCCCCGCCGACGAGAAGGTAAGACTCAGTGTGGAACTCCGTCACAATGTTCCACAGTGCACCAGCTCCCAGCTTTTCAAGGGCCTTGTGGGGGGCACGGCAAGGTCGGATTTCTACGGCAGGATCATCGTCGCGCAGGATGCCCAGAAGACCGAGGCCTACCAGGCGAACCACAACCTCCTGCTTTCGGAGGGTGCCCGGGTGAACACCAAACCGCAGCTTGAGATTTACGCCGATGATGTGAAGTGCTCCCACGGAGCGACAATCGGCCGTCTCAACGAGGACGAGCAGTTCTATATGCGTTCAAGGGGCATCTCCCTTCGCGAGGCGCGTTTCCTTCAGATGATTTCGTTCGTCTCTCCGGTTTTCGATGTGGTGGATTCCGAGTGTGAGCGCGAGGATTTGAGGGCTGAAGTTGAGGAGGCGATTCGTAAAATCGCAGCCGAGTTGTAAGGGCGCAACGGAACTATAAGGACTTGCAGCGGAGTTTTTCTCCTTGTGCAAAAAATTCTGTTGTCAGGAAAATCAAGCCTCCCGGGAGGTTAAAGGATAAGCGTATGATAACAAACCCCAACGTCAAGGTCAACATAGGGCTGAACGTCCTGAGGCGCCGTCCCGACGGCTTCCACGACATAGCCTCGCTCTTCGTTCCCTATTTCGGGATGAGCGACGTTTTGGAGATAGTCCCCGCCGAGGAGTTCAGTATCAGGATTTTCTCCTCCAAGCCCGGTATTCCCGACTGGGACCCGAACTCTGACCTCTGCGCGAAGGCGTGGCGGCTCCTGAGGGAGCGCTACGGCATTCCACCCGTTGCGATAAGCCTTGAAAAGCGCAATCCTGTGGGCGCAGGGCTTGGCGGAGGCTCTTCCGACGCGGCTTTTACGCTCAAAATGCTGAATGAGATGTTCTCTCTGGGGCTCGGCGAAGTGCAGCTCGTCTCCCTTGCCGCCACTCTCGGCAGCGACTGCCCGTTTTTCATCTTCAACCGCCCGATGTTCGCCGAAGGCCGCGGCGAAAAGCTGACCCCGTTC
>CAYNDY010000098.1:0-5087 GCA_964396105.1 uncultured Muribaculaceae bacterium | reverse complement strand
AAAGCCCTACAAGTTGAGGGTAATCGCCCTTGACGAGCACCTGAGCATCTCCACAGGAAGGGCCTACAGCCTCATAACCCCGGGAGTCCCGGAAGTTCCTCTTCGCGAAGCCCTGAAGGCCCCGATCGAAGAGTGGAAAAACCTCATCCACAACGATTTCCAAAAAGTGATCGCCTCCGCCCACCCGATAGTGGAGCAAACCGTAGCATCCTGCTATGCCTCCCCCCGCTGCATCTACGCAGCAATGTCCGGCAGCGGCCCCTCAGTCTTCACCATCGAAAAAGCATAAACTACATCGTCGCAGCTATGTCTTTCTCTCGCTTTCGGAAGGAAGACGGAGTTATCCCGCAGGCGGCGGTAAAATAGCGTCGGAAACTGCTGATGGAGTTGAATCCTGACCTCTCCGCCACGCTCTCAAGCGGCAGCGCCGTCGTCGACAGCAGCACCTTCGCCTTCTCCACTCTCCATCCGTTCACATACTCGTAGAAATTTGTGTGCATCTGGTCGTTCAGAAAATTGGACGCGTAAGTCCTGTTTGTTCCCAGCGCCTTCGCAAGGTCCCCGATTGAGAGTTTCGGGTTGAGATAAACCTCATCCTCGCGGAAAAGCCTTTCAATGTCAGATGCGAAACTGCGGTCTTTGGCAATCTGCGTACGGGTTCTGTCATCGGTCGAAAGGGCCTTGAGGGCGTCCAGCATATCGTTCTGACGGTAGGAAAAATAGCAGATGAGTCCCAGCAGCACAATCATACCGACATTGTACAGGGCAACCGCGTACGGAGCCCCGCAGACAGAGGCCCAGACCCAGATGCCCATTATGGCGGCGTAGCTGTAGATGATGTATCGAAGCCAGTAGAGTGAAAGTCCGTCATCGGAGAAATTGTTTTTCAGAATGTTGTTGTACCTCCGTGCGGCGAAAAATCCGTAGGCGATAATCGCGATGGAATAGACGATGCTGAATACCATCACGAACCAGTATAGGCGTTCGTTACTCACAAGGCAGTAGAAAACCAGCATAGCGGCATAGAACAGGACATTCGCCCCTAGAAACCAACATCTTCTCCTCTCCGGCTCAACGATTCGGAGGAAAAGCAGAAGCGCCGCCGGAATAACGGTCATCTCCAGAATGTCAGTAAGGGGAGAGGTCAGAGAGGCATATTTGCCCGCGACTTTCGTAAACAGAAAGAAAACGAGTTCAAAGGCACTGATGGCAAGCATATAAGCCATAAAATAGAATACGGCCTTCTGCATGCTGTGCGTTTTCCCTTTGAAATACATAACCCCAGTGCAGATTATCTGCGCCGAGAAAAGCATCCCGAAGCTGAAGTCACAGAGATATTCGGAAATGGGTTGTGTCATAACGAAGACAAATATAGGCAAAATCCCCCGTCAGAAGGCGTGTCAATCCGTCAAATTCCCGTCAATGGGTATAAATCACCGTCCTCCGGGTACAATTGACGCATTGAAGTTGCGATTTCTCGCCCATAATCCCACCTTTGCTACCCCAACTGTAACCATTTTTCATTACCGCTGCCCCAGAGTAAGGTTGTCCCGCTCGACGGCAGATAATAACAATCCGGGGCAACAATTGCAACCTTATGGGAAATCTTAAATCGGGAATCGTTCTCGCCGAAGGAGAACAACTTGTAGTCGAACTTGAAGCCGAACTTTGGGCCGGAAGTTCCAATCCGCTCGCCAGAATGTGGGGTCAGATCGTCAAATTTATCAACCTCCTTCTAGGAAACAAACGTCACGGTTTTGTCGTCATAACCGACCGCAGGGTGGTGGAAGTGATTCAGTACAAGGCCTTATGGGTTTTCAATACCGCCAAGAACGTGAAATATGTGCTTCCAAGCAGCGTGAAGGAAGTGGGCTACACCAAGGAAGGAACTTTCTTCGGATGCTTCTGCCAGGCCTACAGCCTCTACTACGACTCGTTTACCCAGCGCACTTCAGTTCTCCTGACAGGAGCTGACGAGGAAGAGGCGCAGAAGATTGTCGATTCTTTCTACAAAGCGATCTCCGCTGCACAGTAACCAAAGTCCAGTTAACCTATGGCAACAAAGGGCATAGACACTCTGAGAAGGTATCTTTACCTCAATCTCTACGGCTTTATTCTTCTTGCCGCAGGAGTATGCGCGGCGTCTGTGCCCTTTATCTTTTCCTGCCTTCTCCGGGTCAGGGGCATCGGCATCGTTCTTTCACTGCTCTGCTGGAAAGGAGCCTGGAAAATCTTCAGTTCCTGGAAAAGCAAGAGACGGATTTATGACATACTGATGCGCCGCAACACCCAGGGACTCATACCCGGGAGTTTCCGGGAATATGTACACACCCCCTGCGGGCGTCTTATGACCAGGCTGGTGCTGAGAGACCTGGGACGGGGAGAGAGCATCCGTTGGCTACAGAGGCAGTTGGAGGGTGTATGATACATTTTCGCGTGCCCATTCTCCTGAGCCCGTTTTGCCCATCATAATTGATTATGTATGAACATTTTTCTTGCAATCCTCTCTGTCGCACTTATTTCGCTTCTGTGCTGTGTAACCCTTCGGTTTTCTGTCCCCGGATTCAAGGACGGCGAACAGCGCAAATTCTTCTATGGATTTCTGATCGCAGTCTGCGTGTTGGGCTGCGGTCTGAGCATCGGCGCGGCCTTCATTCCAAACATTGCGGAAGGTAAAATCAGCGGAGGTGTCGCTGTAGTGGAAGAGGCCCTGTACAAGTATTATCCTTCCTGCAAGGACCGACCGCTTGACGGGGAAAGCCTGAAGGAAATAACTTCCTCTCCGCGGCTTGTAAGGGAAGCTCTCAATGCGGATCCGGGAATGGGGCTCATCGCAAGCGCAGTTGGAACGAACAGAATTATAGAGGCTCTGGAGATTCTTGCTGACAATGTGGATAATTACAAGGCAGAATTTGACTCAGAAGGCGAGGATTTCACCCTGCACAATATTCTGGATTTCTCAGCCCGCAAAACCAAGTTTCTGGTACAGAAAGTGATAAACGTACTCCACGTCCTCCTCGTAGTAATTTTCGGCCTGCTCTGTGGTGGGGTAGCCCTCGCCGCAGCGAGCGAAAAACGCACAAGAAAAGTTTCCTAACCTCAGTCAGCCTTACGCCTCTGCTTCCAGAAGCCATTCCAACGCTGATTTGACGTGGATTATCTTTCCTTCCGTCTCTATGTCCTTGGCTTGTGAGAATGTGATGATTGTCAGATTGCTGCAGTTGAGGTCTGCTGATGCTTTTATAAGGGAGGAAACCTCGCGCGTGTAGGCTTTCGGGGAATCTATTTCGTATGCCACTTGAATCAGTTCTATGACGGTTGTGCGTTCGCAAATCACGAAATCAATCTCTTTTGCCCTGGCTCCCGGTTTATAGTAATATATGTCGCGGAAATAGTCGGCCGAACGGCGGAGGAGATCAAGATAGACCACATTCTCCAGCCGCCATCCGATGTCATCCGGAACAAGTGCATTCAACCTGTTGTTTCTCAACCCCGGGTCCACAATATAGGCTTTGGAATTATATACTCGCTCCTTGCTTTTATAGGAGTGCTTTTGCAGCAGTTGAATAAGGAAGGCTTGGGACAGGTAACTGACATATTTCTTGACTGTCTTGTCTGACAGGTTGAGCATATCGGCAAGCTTGTCGTAGTTTACCTCCTGACACGCGTTGTCAATCAGATGGTTAGCCACGAGACGCAGACTTTCCTTGTCCCGAATCTTGAAGCGTTTCTGGACATCTTTCCCTATTACAGCCTCAATCAGACTCTGAACATATGAGCGTTTGTTTCGCATTTTCTGCATCTCGGGGAAGCCACCTTCCTGAATGTAAGTGAGAAACGCCCGCTTGCGGTCGGCTTCCGCCTTGGTCGTTATGGAAAGAGTGTCAATATGATGATAATCGCAGTATTCGGAGAATGAGAACGGGAACAGACGAATCTCATTGTAGCGCCCCGTCAAGTATGTCGCCAGTTCGCTGCTGAGCAGTTTGGCGTTGCTACCGGTGACAAAAACGCGCAGCCCGGTGCGCAGCAGGCGGTTGACGAACAGATGCCATCCGTCCACATTCTGAATTTCATCAAGGAAGATATAAGGAATGTCTGAGCCGTAAATCTGGTAGATGCAGGACAGAAGAGTATTCAAGTCTTCCTGAGTCATCTCGGAGAGCCTGTCATCGTCAAGGTTGGCATAACCATACTTGATTCCGTGCGCCTGAAGCACTTTGTGGCAGAGTGTGGACTTGCCGCTCCTGCGCACTCCTATGACAACCTGAGCCAATGAGCTGTCAAATTCAAAAAGGGATTCTTCGTGCCTGGAAACCAATTCCGCCGATTTAGTGTTCGCGATTTCTTCCTGTTGTTCAGTCAGAACCTGAAGGATTATTTTTTCGTCAACCATAGAAATTTGTTCAAGATTGCGCAAAGATAATCATTTTGCGCTAAATTTCTAATAATCAACGAAAATAATGAAAGAAAATCCGATAATCGGAAAGTTTCGGGTCTAAATAATCCGATAAAATGAAGATTTTGGCCCTAAATAATCCGATATTTGGTAGCGGCGCTCATTTATCGGAATGTCCACTGCTGTCTCCCTGCAAGAATGACATTCCCCCGGCTTAGTCTTGCGCTTCAGTCAGCCCAGGTGATGCTGCGGGAAAGGTCGGGGTTGACCTGGATTTGGACTTTGAGAGTTTCGTCGGGGAGAAGGTCCTCGACGTTTTCCGGCCATTCCATCAGACAGAGGCATCCGCTGTCAAGGTAGTCGTAAAGGCCGATGTCCAGAGCCTCGGAATTTTTCGTAATCCGGTAGAAATCAAAATGATAGATGCTTTCGCTGGATGAGGCGATGTATTCGTTCACGATTGTGAATGTAGGCGAGCAGACCGGCTCGTCCACACCAAGCTGTCGGCAAAGAGCGGAGGTAAAAGTGGTCTTTCCCGCACCCATAGGAGCATAAAAGGCGATAAGCCGATGATTTCCAATCTGTTCTAGAAACTCTCCGGCCGCCCTGTCCAGCTCCTCAATATTCTTGATTTCTATCCTGTGTTCCATAACGCCGCAAATGTAAGCAAAAATGTCCGAAATCGTTT